>JANMSY010000451.1:0-37429 GCA_031389865.1 Anaerolineales bacterium
GAATTACTGGTCATCCATGCTCACAAAATGCTCCAAAATGGCGACAGCTTAACCTCCGTGTTCGATTTCTTATTTGCCAAGCAGCGTGCCTATGCTATTGCTTGACCTGCTCTTATCCTTCAAAACACAACTCACGAGTTAATTAATCCTCTTTCGGAAGGATCACTACCTTGCGGTAGGGATCTTCGCCCGTACTTTCGGTTTTCACAGCAGGATGTTCCCGCAACGCGATGTGTATCACGCGGCGTTCACTGGAAGGCATGGGCTCCAGGGTCTGGCGGCGTCCGGTTTTGGTCACCTGATCCGCCATGCGGTTCGCCATCTGAATTAATTGCTTTTCGCGGCGGTCACGGAATCCCTCCACATCCACAATCAGTTGCACAAACTGCTGTGTCTCCTTGCCGACAATCAACGATGCAATATATTGGAACGCACTCAATGTTTCAGAACGACGCCCGATTAGAATGCTGAGATCCCTGCCGCGTATATCCACATGGATATTTCGGCGCCCGTCACGTTCCGAGGGTCCATAGTGTGCTGACACCTGGGCCTCGAGCTTGAGCAGATGAAGCAATTTGGAAACAACTGACTCTGTATGATCGAGCAGCGGATCATGCTCAGGCTGGGATTTTGGTTCCGTTTCCAGCGGGGGTGAGATCACGGGAGCAGGCTCCGGTTCTGGCTTAACGCGCTTTGCTTCCTTTTTCGGTGCGACCATTTTTGGGGCGACAGTGGGTGGAGTCTCGATCATCTGCGGGCCAGCGGGGGGGTGGACCGTCAAACGGACGCGTACCTGGGGCTTTCCCAAACCAAACAAGCCTTTGTTACCTGAATCCAGCACCTCAACGCTGACTGCATCTGCGGTGAGTCCGAGTTGAGAGAGGCCCTGTGCAATGGCTTCCTCAACTGTGGGAGCAATAATTTCCAGCGTGGTCTTCTCGTTCATACCCACCTCCTTTGTCACTTTTTCTGTTTCTGAATTTGCTGCTGTTTCTGGGCACCGGGTATAAGATTGCGCCAGTTGGCCTTACCCTGCATGGCATATTGGATGATACCCAAAACATTGCTTGTAATGAAGTAGACCGCCAGGCCCGAAGGGAACGTCAATGCGAAATAGCCAAGCAGCAATGGCATGTAGATGCTCATCATGTTGCCCATCATTGCGCTCTGGTCATTCGGATTTGCGGATGCCGGCATGGTCAGCTTTGATTGAACGTATGTGGTGAGCGCCACAATGATCGCCAAAAGAGGAAACCCATAGGGCAGGAACGCAATATCAAATGGAAGGGGGATGCCCTCGGGGCGTCCCAGATCCATCCACAAAAATTTGCTGTTGAGCGGCACAATGGAGGAAACATCAAGAAAGGAGAAGGTGCTGCCGCTGCGTGAAAGCTGCAGAAGTCCCAGTGGCGTGGCTGCCAGGGCGCGGGTAATACTCTGATACAAGGCGATAATGACCGGGAATTGGATCAGTGTCGGGAGACAGGAAGCGAAAGGGTTGATGCCTTTTTCGCGATAGACACGCATTTGCTCCTGCGCAAGTTTTTCCTTATCCTTCGCGTATTTCTTTTGAATATCCTGCCAGTCCTTGTCGTTCTGCAGGTTCTGCATGGCAGCCGCGCCCTTCATTTGTTGGGCATTGAGCGGCCATGTGACCAGCCTGATCAGGATGGTGAACAGGATAATGGCAATGCCAAAATTGTGTCCTATAACGTCATAGATCCACAACAGGACACTGGTAAATGCTGAAATAAAAAGTTCCCACATGGTTCCTCTTAATCCTCAGGCTTGAAAGCCCAGGCTTGGTGACCACTTTGGTCGTATGCGTACAAATAGGCATCTGCCGTCAGTGGTGCAACGAGAATCAGGTCGCCTGCCAACACCGGGGTGGTATAGATCTTGCCGCCAGGCTGGCTCCAAAGTTTGAAATTGCCATCCTTATTCAATTCGTATATGGCTCCAGACTCTGTGGCAACAAGGATCTGATCGCCAACCACGAGTGGGCTGGCTGTAATCGGACCATCTGGCTGAACAGGGGTCCAGTTATATTTGGCATCTGCAATATTGAAAGAATAGAGCCTGCCATCGAGGTCGGCAAAGTAGAGATTATCATCCACCAGGCTGGGGGTTCCCCAAACCCAACCTTCTGTTTTCTGAATGGATTGATGGCTGCCAGTGGCAGGGTCGAATCGTTCAAGCTGCGACGCGAAAGAGCCAACATACAAATATCCATCCGTGCCAAGGACTGGCGCGCCCGGAACTGCACCTGCAAGGTCCTCATGCCACACGATTTTATAGGTATCTTTATCGATTGCAAAGACACTGTGATCAAGCGAACTCACAAATATGAGTTCACCGTCTGTCACGGGTTGTGCCCACAAACGCCCACCCAGTGGCACGGTTTGTAAAGCCTTCTTCGTAGACTGACCGTCACGTAGGTCCAGGACATATAGATTGCCATCTGCATTTGGAGCGAACAAACGATTATCGATTACAAGCGGCGCAGCAACCCAATGGTCCTTCGCACCGCTGAATGTCCATGCTTCGGCGGGAGAATTGGTCTCCGCATTAATGTCATTTGGATTAAGTGCAACGAGTTTATAGTCGTTGCCTGAGCTGCCTACGATCACCAGACCTTCAGGTGTGATCACGGGCGTTGAGAAAAAGAGCAGTTTCGCATTGGCGTCTGCAGGATATTGCCACAATTTCCTGCCATCTTTCAGGTCCACGGCGAATACAAAAGGTCCATCCGCCAGGTAGGCAGTAGCTGCATCGGCAGTCAAGCCGGGCCAGGTGGATCCACGTGCGGCTCCGCCTGTGCATCCACTTAGAAAAACAGCGGCAAGCAGGACGGTCATCATAAACACAAGTTTCTTGCTCATTGAAGAATTGATACTCCTAGGAAACGGGGTCGTAGCCCCCGGGGTTGAACGGGTTGCATCTGAGCACACGCCAGGCTGCCATCAATGAACCTTTGATCGCGCCATGTTTATATACGGCCTGGTAACCGTAATGGGAGCAGGTTGGATAAAATCGGCAGGTGTTTGGCGGCAGGCCACGTGATATGGTCATCTGATAGAGGCGGATCAACGCCAGGATAAGGATACGCGGCCAGTTAAGTATTGTGCGCGGCATATCGCGCAGGCGCGGCTCGTTTGGATAGTCGTGCGAATGAGGTTCAGGATTCATTCGTGGGGATAAAAATCTGTGCGCGTTGCAAAAGGTTTGACAGGGCCTGACGGGTGTCTTCCAGGGTGGCTGTTACAAGGCCAGGCCGGGCGATCAGGATCAGGTCCAGGTTAGAGGCGATGTTGGGGATCAGTGTGCGCATGGCTTCCCGAAGGAGTCGTTTGGCTCGGTTACGATGAACGGCCGTTCCCACTGTCCTTCCAGCTGCAACTCCGATTTTTAGACGCGCCTGTTCATGAGTCTGGACTATCAACACAACAAGCGGGTGGGCATAGGACTTTCCAGAACGCCGCACCCGCTTGAAGTCTTCGGATCGGGTCAGACGAAAACTTCTCTGCACCCATCACCTCGAACGCGTTTGAGTTAAGTTACCGCCTACCAGCGGACCTTCTTGACGTGATTGTTGGAAGTCACTGTCAGTTGATTCCGACCGCGCAGACGGCGGCGCTTGAGAACAGCGCGCCCATCAGCCGTGGACATGCGTTTGCGGAAGCCATGCACGCGCACTCGGCGGCGGATCTTCGGTTGATACGTACGTTTTACCATGTTTCGTTCCTCACTTTGAAAATAATAGCATACAGCTACTTAATCGGCAGGACATTATACCGTATGGGTTCTGATTCGGTCAATTGAAGGGCGTCTCATAAAGCGGGTTTTGGTCAGTCCTTTTTCCTGCCATTGCGTGTGGGATATACCGGGAATGCCAGCAGGTCCGCGAGCTTCTGCGCCCCTTCCGGGCTGGCAACTGCGATAATTTCATCCTCCGCCTGTAACGTGCTGTCGCCGCGCGGGAGTGTCATTACGCCATCGCGGATGATGGCGGCAATTACGCAATGTTCGGCAAGCCCCATGTCCTTGAGTTCAACCCCGATGGCCTTTGCTCCAGCAGGGACCTTCTCCTCCACCACGGCGTAACGTCCGCGACGGATTTTGAAGATCGTCATCATGTCACCGAGCGACATTTCCTCCTGGATGAGATGGGCAAACACATCAGCCGAGTTGAGCGCAACATCCACGTTGAACTTTTCGTTGAAGAGCCAGGCGTTGTTGGGGTTATTCACGCGTGCCACAGTACGCGGCACGTCAAATTGTTTTTTGGAAAGATAGCAGATGACCAGATTGGCTGAGTCGTTGCTTGTCACGGCCGCTACAGCATGGGCATCACGGACGCCCGCTGATTCAAGAACATACGGGTCCACTGGATTGCCCTCGTAAATCACTTCAGTGGGAAGTTCCTGATGTAAACGACCAAGCAGTTCACGACGATTTTCCACCAGGCGCACCTTGTAATTTTGGTTGAGCAATAAATTGGCGAGACGTGCTCCCGTGCGGCCACCACCGGCAATTAATACGAACATGTTATGCCTCCGCCTTCTTGGACAGACGAACGGTCAATGCACTGATGCCTTCGAATGTGGAACTCACAGTGAGCATGTCTCCGGTGTCGAGAGTTGCTCCTGCTTGAGGCAGGGAGGATCGGCCGGCTTTCGATAAAGCAACAGGGTAGCAATCTTTAAGTGGATCCAGCAGCTCGCCTAGTGTACGACCATTCCACTCTTTTGGAACAGGTATTTCATAAACCTCCACTTCACCGTTCCCGGCGGAATAGACCGCCCGTTGGGAGGGGTTTATCAGGAGCTCTTCAACGCGTTGTGCACCCCAGGAGCTGGATCCCACGGTTTGCAGGCCGAATGCCTCAATGACAGAACGCAGGTTTGGATCGTAATTGCGCGCAACCACAACCGGTACATTGTAGAACTCGCGCGCGGCATGAGCCACAACTGCATTCAGCGTATCTGAGTTGGTGACCGCGGCGAGCCCGTCTGCTTCACGGACGCCTGCACGTTCCAGCACACTTTCAGCCAGGCCTTCGCCTTCCAGCGTGCGTCCGCGAAAATTAGGAGGCAGGCGATTAAAAGCCTCCTTCTCGCTATCTACAACCACAATGTTGTGTCCGTTGTTGAACAGATGATGGCACAGTTCCGCGCCGACGCGGCCGCATCCAACAATAATAAAATTCATAAGATTTACTCTTTCTCCTCGGGCAGATTTACGTGATAGGGAACGTCCGTCACGACAACCCCGTGTTTCGATAACAGTTCCTGGCGAAGGACGTTTGCGGTGCGCATGTGCAGCGCAGTGTGCCAGCGTTTTGATGGGATAAATTGTGGAACCACGATGGTGATGGTCTCATTCGCCTGGCGGCGATCAAGGATCTCTTCAATGTATTGAAGCAGGGGTTCGACAAACAACCGAAACGGGGATTCAAGAATGACAAGACGCGTCCCTTCACCCCACGTCTTCCACTTCCTCTGTACCTTCTCGGTTTCATCGTCATCAATTGAAACATGGACTGCAGTCACATCATCGGAAAGAAGTTTTGCATAGCGAAGAGCCTCCATGGTTCCCTGGTGAACTCCACTCACAGGCATGATCACACGATGCCGCATCTGGCGGGCAGGTAGTCCACTGAACTTATCCAACGTGAGGTGCGAAGCAAGATCCTTGTAGTGATGATGAATTGTAAAGAACAGCCAGACAAGTAATGGAATGATGATCAGTACGATCCATGCACCCTCGCTAAACTTGGTAACGGCAAATACAATCATGACCACCGCGGTACATAGCGCGCCAAATCCATTCACAAGCATTTTGGATCGCCAGCCTTTGTCATATCGTAAGATGGATCCTGTACCCGCCATCTCCTCACCTTCCTTGAGACGACCGCTCTTCCACCAGCGTATTGCCATGCCGGTTTGTGAGAGGGTAAAAGAGAGGAATACGCCAATGGCATATAGAGGAATGAGCAGGTCCACCCTGGCTTTGAAAAAGAAAATGAGCACTGAAGCGATAATGGACAGTGTCACAATGCCGTTCGAGTATACGAGCCGGCTGCCCCGGAATGTCAACTGACGCGGTAGAAAACCATCGCCAGCAGCCAGAGCACCCAGACGGGGGAAATCTGCAAAGGCCGTATTGGCGGCCATGATCAGGATGACTGTTGTAGCTCCCATGGTTGCCAGATAGAGTGGCCCGCGTCCATTGTATATGGTGCGAGCCATCTGCGAAATAATCGTTTCATCGTGGGAGTACACCGCGCCGATATGACTGGTGAGATAGGAAATACCAAGGAAGAGGGAACCCAGGATGACAGCCATCCATATCAGCGTAACACCGGCATTACGACTGCGTGGTTCCTTGAAGGCAGTAATGCCATTCGAGATAGCCTCCACACCTGTCAATGCGGTTGTTCCGTTTGCAAAAGCATGCAGGATCAGGAATGCGGTAATTGGAGCCATCGTTTCTGCAAGATGGGCCGCAGGAGGATCCACAACCGTTCCCAGCGAACCGCTGAAGAAACGCACCAGACCAATCCCTACGGTAATGAACATCATCACGACAAAGAAGTAGGTGGGAACAGCAAATGCTGTTCCCGATTCCTTCACGCCGCGCAAATTGATTAGCATGATGAGGAAGACCGCAGCAATTGCGATTTGTATGCGATAGTCATCCAAAGATGGATAGGCGGATACGATCTGTGCGACGCCGGATGAGATGGACACAGCAACTGTCAGGATGTAATCCATCAAAAGAGCCGAACCAGCCACCTGGGCGTATGATTCGCCCAGGTTATCCCGCGAGACGATGTACGCGCCGCCTCCGCCGGGATAGGCATGGATGGTCTGCTCATAGGAAATGGTCACGATCAGAAGCAGGACAACAATGGCTATGGAAATTGGAAATACATAGCTGACTGCGAGAGTGCCTGCCACAGACAATATGCCCAATATTTCCTGGGTGGCATATGCTGTGGATGATAAGGCATCCGACGCGAAGACAGCCAGCCCGACCCGTTTACCAATGGTTTGGTGCGGAGCGTCAGCTGTGGACAGGGGGCGCCCGATGAGCCAGTGACTCAACGAGCGCGGCGGCTTGTAGTCACTTTGCCGCCGCATGATTTCAGTTTGATTATTTTCAGGGGTTAACATTTTTCTCTAAGTACCTACAAAAACACACTCCCGCGCAAGGGCGAGGAGCAATCATGATTATAGTCCAAATTGTAGAATTGGAATATGGTTAATGGATCTGGTAGGGGACTTCGGTGATCACCACGCCTGGTGTGGAAAGCAGTTCCCGCCGCAGCATTTCCGCGGTCTGCATATGTAGCGCCTTATGGAGTCTGGTACCCGGAATAAATTGCGGGACAACAATAGTAATCGTCTCATTGGCCTGTCGGCTGGAAAGAATTTCGTTAATGTACCCCAGCAGGGGTTCCAGGAAAAGGCGATAGGGAGAATCCAGGATTACAAGACGTGTGCCACGTCCCCACGTCTCCCACTTTTTGCGGACTTTCTCTGTATCTTCCGGTTCGGTTGAAACGTGGACAGCGGTGATGTCATCGGATAACATGCGCGCGTAACGAAGAGCGGCTAATGTGCCCTGGTGTACATTGCTGAGAGGGACAATCACCCGATGCCGCACATTGTAAGGAGGTGGTTCACCATAGCCTTCGAGCGAGAGGCTGGTCGCCACTTTTGAATAATGACGGTGGATCCAAAGGAAAACTCCGATCAAAGCAGGCGTAAGGATCAACACGATCCATGCACCGTCACGGAATTTTGTGACCGCAAAGACCAGCATGACGATGCCCGTACAGAACGCTCCAAATCCGTTGCTGAGCATTTTGAGGAGCCAGCCTTTTTCATAGCGTAATTCGTGGCGCGAATCCTGCCTGTCTTCCTTCGTTGGGTCCTGTGGATCCAACCTGCCTGCCCGCCACCAGCGTCGAGCCATACCCGCCTGGGCCAGCGTAAACGATAGGAACACTCCAATGGCATACAACGGGATCAAACGCGTGACGCTTGCCTGAAATACAATGATCAATAAGGACGCCATACCCGCAAGCGAGACAATCCCATAGGAATATACAAGCCGGCTGCCGCGATAGGTTAACTGGCGTGGCATAAATCCATCCTGTGCAAGCATGGCGCTCAAACGCGGGAACCCTGCAAAGGCTGTATTGGCAGCCAGGATCAGGATGACTGTTGTGCCGAGGATGACAAGCAAATACAGAAACCCCTGTCCATTGAAGATGGTGCGTGCCAGTTGTGAAATAACAGTTTCGGCCTCGGATGGCACTGTATGAATCTCTCTGGCAAGGAATGAGATGCCCATGAATAGCAAACCCAGAATGAACGCCATCCAGATCAAGGTAATGCCTGCATTGCGACTGCGCGGTTCTTTGAAGGCAGTGATGCCATTCGAGATCGCCTCCACACCCGTCAAGGCAGCGGTGCCACTGGAGAAGGCATGAAGAAGCAGGAAGGCTGTAATGCCAGACATGGCCTCGCCAAAATGTTCCATCTCTGGAGGGTCGATTACAAACCCCAGCGAGCCCGTAAACATCCGGAAAAGGCCAGTGCCGATCATGATAAACATGATCGCGATAAAGAAGTAACTGGGAAAGGCGAATGCTGATCCCGATTCGCGCACACCACGCAGATTGATGAGCATGATAAAGATCACGCACACAACGGCAATGGGAACGCGGTATTGAAACATGTCTGGGTATGCTGATACGATCTGCGCAACTCCTGATGAAACGGAAACCGAGACAGTCAGGATGTAATCTGTCAGTAATGCCGCGGCTGCCACCAATGCAGGGAAGTGCCCAAAGTTATCGTATGCAACAACATATGCACCGCCTCCATTGGGATAGGCATGGATGATTTGCTCATAGGAGATGACTACGATTGCCAGCAACCCAACGATGACAATCGCAATGGGAAAGACATAACCGAAGGCAACCGTCCCTGCCGCGGCGAGGATGACGAGGATTTCCTGGGTTGCATACGCGGTGGAGGAAAGCGCGTCCGATGCGAAGACCGCCAAACCAACTCCCTTACCAATGGTCTGATGTGGCGCGTCAGCAGTCTGAAGCGGACGACCGATCAGGTAATGCCCAATGGAACGAGTGGGTTTTGATTCTGCAGTACGGTGGATCAGGGAAGTATCTTGGTTATCTTTTGGATCAATCATAGGACCACATTAGAACTTAATAAAAAGGCCTGGCCATTATAAGCTAATCTGGTCTATTAACTCTGCGGTGAAGCTTTTGGCTGAACCAGCGGGACCTGCAAATGGAAAACACTTCCCTTTCCCAGCTCGCTTTCCACCCAGACTTTTCCACCATGGCGTTCTGCAATCGATTTGACGATGGCAAGCCCAAGACCTGTGCCGCGCTGCGCGAGGGCCTCGCGATTCGTACCGCGATAGAACTTTTCGAACAAACGCGGCAGGTCCGTTTTTGGAATGCCTATGCCACTATCCTGCACGGCAAAGATCAATGCCGTGGCTGTGCATTGCAGATGAATGGTCACATCCCCGCCTTCCGGTGTGTACTTCACCGCGTTTTCCACAAGGTTATAGACAGCCTGATGCAATAAAGCCTGGTCGGCTTCCACGGCATAAGGAAGGTCTTTGGAGATTTCGACGCCGAGCACTATTTTTTTATGCGTGGCTTGTAATTGAAGTGAACTCGTCACGCGCTCGATGATATCCAGCACCGGAATGTTCTCCACCTGCAGACCCACGCCGAAGTCAATACGGCCCAGGTCAAGAAGGTTATTGACGAGCTTCGCCATGTTGTCCACACCCTGCACAATCATCTTTGCATAATTCTTTTGCTGGTCATTTAATTCGCCGGCCATTTCAAGCATGGATGCATATCCACGCATCAATGTCAACGGTGAACGCAGGTCATGACTGACTGTTGAAACAAAATCAGATTTCAACGTGTCGATCTCTTTGAGCTGGGTCACGTCACGCAAAATACAGACGCGTCCCACCGTTCGCCCATCGGCTGTCATCGCGGATGCCATCGCCAGGTAGGTGCGGCCATCGGGCATGCGGATTTCTGTCGAGCGCCGCTCTGCGGATGACGACATCAACAGGTCGTTCAGCGCCTTGACCTGTAATGTTTGTTCGATGCCTGGACGCTCGCCTTTTTGGATCGTTACGCCAAACACATCACCCGCGGCCGGGTTCGCCAAAATGAGATGATTCGAGGCATCGGTGACGAGGACCGGGTCTGGTGTGGAGTTAAGGATCGCTTCAAGCTGACGGCGGCTCACTTCGACAGTCAGATACAGGCGTATATTCGCCACTGCCAGTGCCGCCTGGCTGGCGAGTGTACTGATAAAGCGGATATCAGCTTCTGTAAAAACACGTTGTTTATTGTAGGCAGCCCACAATACGCCGTAGTAACGGTTCTCATGCCGCAACGCAATGGCAACCAGGGATTCGGGGCTCGGCAGATTAGGGTCGAGCATCAAGGCTCGGTTGCGCGAAATGGTCGCCATCACCAACCGTTCCTGTTGTTCGGTGAGGGCGAGGATCTGATGGTCCAGATGCATGTACATATCCTGTTCGGGGCCATCTGCAAATCGGACAGGCGTTTCAACAGTCATGGGCAGTGTATCGCGTACCAGCACAATGCGTGCCGAACTCGCTCCATTCGCAATGACTGCTTGGAGCACGGGACGCAGCGCGTCACCCAGAGTGAGGCTCGATGCCACTCCCTGGCTGGCAACCAATAAACGGTTCAGATCCAGCAGGCGCGCCTGCAAGCTGACACGCATCTGCTCAAAGGCGCGGCGCAGTTCGCTCACCTCGTCTTCACCATCCACATTAAGAGGACGATCGAGTTTGCCGGTGGCCAAATATTTCGCTTCAGTGGCCAGACTCTGCAATGAACCCGTCACTGCACGCAGGTTCACGCGCATGAAGATCAATGCCACAATCCCAAGCAGTATGATCATCAGGGAGATCGGCAGGGCAATATCAATCGCGAGCTGCTGGGTTGCCTGCGCAGGGATTGTCAGCACAACCGACCAGGAGTGGCCCGCGACCGGTTGATAATAGACCAGCTGCCGGGTGCCGAGTGAAGCGGTTTCGTCGAAGAACGCAGATTGGTCACTGCGCTGACCTTCATAGGCAGTCCAGGTGCGTGCGCCTTGAGAGTCGTACACGATGACACCCTCAGCAATCAACAATCCCGAGCCATTCACTTCCGAGAGGCTGTTGAGATTATTAATGAGGGAACGAGTATATGGATTCGCGTCGAGATACGTTCGGCCAATTAACGCGCGTTGAGTCTGTGGGATGGCGGCAAGGAACGATGTGCCTGCTGCGTTTCCTTCCAGCATCGGTGGGACCGTGTACGTTTGATTGGGTACACCGAGCTCAATCAGAGACAGACCATCATCTTCGGTGCGCGTAATTTCAAAAACAGAATCAGCGGGATAGCCTGCCAGCAGCGTACGCGTGGAAAGGTCGATCACAACAAGCTGGTTGAAATAGGGAACCGATTGCATCCGTTCCATCAGAATACTCTTTAGGTCTGCATTGGGATCCTGCAAACGTGCATCGCTGGCGATCTGGGATGCCAGGTTCTGGCCGGTCTCAAGAAAGAACGGAACGTTTTGTGATGCAAGTTCCGCGGAACTTTCAAGCCTATCCCGCAATAACCTGCGGGCTGCCCTGCCCGCCACAATCCAATCACCGACAAGCAGCGTGATCAACAGCAGGGAAATGATCGTCCCTGTGCCAGAGATGAAACGCGTCTCGATGCTTTTTTCGGAGGGCGACGGTTGAAGAAAGCCGGTCTGTCCCCAACGGTTCGGGAAAATTGTAGCGATGACCTGTGCGGCCAAACCTGCGACAAGTATTTCCCCGCCGAACGCGAGGCTGACGACGCCAAGGTTGCTCAAGGCGTAGTCCAGGCGTTCGGTGACGGAGGCCGCCGTTGAAACAGTAAAGAACGCGCTCAATACAAACAGAAATGCGTGGATTGCAACCAGGCCTAACGCGCTGACCAGCGGCTGTCTTAATAAGCGAAAGATGAACGTGCGGTAGCGCTGTCGGGTTGCGACTGCAAACATCGCCGATATCAATGCCAGGTCGATCACGCTGAAGATGCTGTGTGTGTCCCAAACGCCGCGCACCAATCCGCTTAACATGCCCACTCCTGTAGCGGCAAACGGTCCCAGCAGTCCACCTGCCACGATCCAGGGTATGGCAGAGAAGATCATCATGGTCGAGCCGGGTGGGTCTTCTGGCAGGCCGGGCAATGGAAGCCCGGCGCCCGTTGAAAACTTCAAACCCAAAAATAAAGCTGCGATGGGAGTTGCAATGATGAGCGCTGTCAACATCCCCCATGAGCCTGATTTCCATTCAGGGTGATACGCGCGCCAGCTTAACAACGCAACAGCCAGCAGCCCTGTCAAACCCAGTAAAACCATCCACCCCGCAAGTGAAATGGGATTCAGATATGCAAGATTGGTCAACAACGTCGCCAGGAACTGCATAGATAAGGATTATAGCGTTAATCCCATTGTTGCGAGCGATACTACTGATATTGAAGAGTAGATGCCGTGATGCTCGGCTGGATTGACAAATCCAGCCGCCAGATTCGGGGCAAATGCCAGTGTATCTCCTGCATTTACGGGATTTGGCAATCCCTCGTTAGCAGAATCACGGCAACTACCAATGAGCCTACTGATATTGGCAGTCAAACCCTTTAAGATGGGTTGGATTTGTAAGTACCCCGATACGACTCAGGTAGCAGACTTGCAAGCGATTCCATGATCTGACGTGTACCCTGCTTCAGCATTGCCTGACGGTCAGCCTGCTCCTGTAGATAAAAAGGTTTCCCCACAGCCAGTGTGACCGGGGCGCGCTTGAACTGTTTCAAGTGCTTGAAAATGTTACTGTTCTCTGTTCCTGTCATCGCAATCGGTACAATGGGCGCGCCCGATTTTAGGGCCAGGAATGCTGCACCTGGAGTGCCCTCTTCGAGCCCGCCAATCACCGACTGGCGTCCCTCCGGTGCGAGCATGACCATGCGTCCCTGGGCCAGCCCGTCCAACGCGGCGCGGATCGCCTTGCGGTCCGGCTGGCCGCGGTGCACCCAGATGATGCCGTAGGCGTTGAATACAGGACCCACCAGCCAGTGGTCATTCAATTCGATCTTTCCCATGCCCTCAATCGTACGCGGAAGGGACGCGCCTATGAGGACAGCGTCCCCGTCACCGAGATGATTGAACACGACGAGTGCCGGACCCTGTTTGGGAAAGTTTTCCATGCCTGTGACTGTGGCGCGCATGGTAAAAAACGTGACAAGTTGAAACAGCCCTCGCAGAAGCCGGCGAAAGAGTCTCCGCGCAACCGTGAGGCGCGGCAATGCGACCAGATCGGGCCGCCATAGTTCAGTAATCGGTTTAGGAGGGGAAGATGAGTGATTCGGCATAAACACCACGATATTCTTCGGGCAAAAGACCTGCCAGGTAGCGCATCACCAAGTCCGCGTTGTGTTGACGCGCTTCGTGTTTTTCGGTGCCTTTGGCTGTAATCTCAGGGAGTGTAATGGGTTTGCCGATGCGTATCTCAAGCAGGGGCCGTTCGCCGCGTCTGGCGCGCTGCCAGAAATCTTCAGTTGTGCCAACCAGGGCAACCGGCACAACCGGCACACGCGTTTGTTCAATAATATATGCAATACCAGGCATGGCACGTCTCATCGCGGGCACGTGTGAGCGTCCGCCTTCGGGTGCGATCAGTAACGGAAAGCCTGCCTTAAGAATGGAAATGATCCTGGTGAAGAGGGAGCGGTCGTAATCACCGCGGTGCACCGGGATAACGCCATATGCCCGCAGAACCTCTCCCTGAACGGGTTTCTCGAACACATCTGACGCACCGATGATCTCCAGGTGTTCCGGCCAGAACGCGCCTGCCAGTGGAGGGTCAAACATGGAGACGTGGTTCATGGCAGCCACATAGGGTTTACCATATGGAATATTCTCCCTGCCTGTAATGGTCACACGCCCCAGCACACGAAAGATAAATCGAAAGACCACCTTCAAAATGGGACGGCTGATCCTGAACCGCAGGGGGACATGATACGTATCACTCATTTGCACATAGCCAGAATTTTTTCGAAGACTTCATCAGCAGAGAGCCTATCAGAGTCAAGTATAACGGCATCATGCGCTGCTTTTAGTGGAGCCACGTCGCGGGTCGAGTCGATGCGGTCACGTTCAATTACTTTGGCAAGAATCTCGTCATAGTCTGCCATTCCGCCGCGGGCGATGATTTCCTCATACCGTCGCTTTGCACGTTCCTCGGCGGTTGCGTCGAGGTAGATCTTTAAGTCCGCTCCAGGTAATACAACCGTACCGATATCGCGCCCGACCATTACAACCCTGCCTCGCTCACCAATCCGCCGTTGCTGTTGACTCAACGCAGCGCGCACACCGCGATACGCTGAGACAGCGGACACATTCAATTCGACTTCGGGCAGACGCGTTTCCCAGGTGATATCTTTTCCACGTACAAGGACATCACAAGCACGTCCATCGGGAATTGAAGCGGGTGCGATCTCGATCTGTGTTTCCTCAGCCAGGGCAGTGACCGCGGCTTCGTCACGCATATCCATGTCACGGTCCAGTACAAGCCAGGTAACTGCACGGTACATTACGCCGGTATCGAAGAAAAGATAATTAAGCGTCTGGGCAAGTCTCAACCCCAGCGTGGATTTGCCCGAGGCGGCGGGTCCGTCTATTGCGATGATGGAGGGAGCATTGGATGGCATGTATGATTTTCTATGGGAGCGCAGCAGGATTGCCCCTACGGTTGTTGTGTGGTCTCACGTGCATCAGGGAAGAGATCATCGCGTGCCCAAAGAATGATGGTTTCATTCTCACGAGGTAACTGGCGGTTGACTAGCCAGCGCCACCATTCAGGAGCCGGCATGGTATCCCATTGCACGCGTTGACGCCAGTTGAAATCCTGGCCGCGATAGGCAGATGGCAGACTCAAATCATCCATGGGTGGGGTGATGACGATGGGCGGTGCAACCTGCGGATCAAGCGTCGAAACAACTTCCACGGAATGGTCCCGCAGCAGCCATTCGAGGGCAGGGGAATCGATTCCTATAACGGTAACAGTCTGCGAGCGGTCATGACCAAGGCTGAACCCCGAGATGTCCTTTACGCTGGCAAGAAGCAGGTCGGCCTGAGCGGGCTTTTGCTCCGGGATCCACAACTCCACTCCATTGGGATTGCGCATGCCACTTCCGCTCCACGCCGCACCAAGGCTGTAGGCCGTCAGAAAAATGACGAACGCCCACGTGCTCCCGAGCCAGGCCGTGCGCCCAGACCAGCCGAATGCAACGAATGCAATGCAGGCAATGAGGATTGCGAGCGCGCCGTATAAAATCGCGTAACGCGGGTTTTGAATACTGCCAATAATGGGAATGTCCGTGACAAACTGGTTGAATGGGTCGAGCCCGATGGCAGCGATGTCGAACCAGATGTATGCCAGCAGGATCAAAAGCGCCGTGGTGACGACACCGACTTCGAGCTGTTCAGAGGGGAAGATGTTAAGACCGCGTGAGAGTTCCAACGCGGCGAGCGCCAGTAATGGAAGTATGGCCCATACGAGTTCGCCGGGTTGTCGATAAAAAATGGCGATGACCAATGCAACAGCCAGCCATAAACTTAACCCGATGATGCGCCGGCTGCCTGTGCGATAGCCGCGAATGAGTGAGAGAACAGCCAGAAAAATTCCGAGAGGTTCATAGACAAGCAGGGTAAACAGAATGCGCCCCGGTGTCATCTGCGATGGCGCCACCCATCCTTTGAGATAGGCAGGCAGAGAGGAGACCCAGGCGCTGAGTCCGTTGGGAGCCATGAAGAAAAGCGTTCCGCCAAGGACAAGGGTGAGGATGACGGCCAGGAGGAAGGGTCGAAGTTCGTAATGCGTGGATGGAGATTCGATACTGGAGACTGGAGATTCGGATGTCGATGTTTTTGATTCCAGCCCGCGGATAAAGAGTGATGCCAAACCTATTGTGAGCAGACCCGCCCAAAGAGAAGTGCCGGAAAGCAGCGCAAGGCCCGCAAATATCCCTGCAGGGATGAGGCGGCGATGTGTCCACATGGCCCACGCAAAGAGGGCGAATGTCACAGCCAGGATGGTCCCGTTTGCCTGACGCGAGAGTGCTACAAGGCCCGGGTCGATGGCAACCAGGAAGGCAAGGATCAACGCAGGGCGCGCCCTGAGTTGATCGCGGAAGAAATATGGAGCAAACACCAGCGCGCTTCCCATCAGTGCAGGCGCCAGGCGTGCCATCAAATTTGTGCTCTCAATGATCGCAAAAAAGATGCTTGTAAAAAGCACGTAGGCAGGCTGAGTCCCCAGCAATGGACTACCGCCCCGCGCGATATCCAGGGCTTGCAGTGCAAGTATCGCTTCAGAATCGGTTAGTGGAGTGGCGCCCAATTGCAGGAGTCGAAAACCGAGGGCTATGAGGAAGGTCAGACCGTACAGCCAGCCTTCGTTCTTAAGTCGTGAAGGGTTCATGGCAGGTATTTTACTCTGGATATTATTTCATTGCGAGACGACGTTCTTCGATCAAGGAATTTTTATGCCAGTTGGAACGATCATGGCACTTCATAAATGGTCACGTTACCCTGCTGGTAGATCGGTTTCAGGAAGAGATTGAATTTCTCTTCATCCACGGGGTAGGTGGTGCGTTCGAGATTCCCAACATACACATAACGGATGTTGTAGCGATTGAGGATGATCTGTGCGGTGGACCAATCGGAGGTGCTATATAACGCTCTAATATCACCCTCCCGCGACCCCTGTAGCGACTGATCGCGCCATTGGCCCTCATGCCCGGGCCAGCCAAGTACAGCAGGCATCCCTGTATATGTCGAAACGCGGGCAAACTCACTGTATTGCCCGCCAACCGCCTCTGCCACCACACCCGGGGCAAGCTGTTCCATAAACTGGAACGCCTGATAATCATCGGGCATCGTGTTGGCGAGATACGCCGCGCCATCCAGGGTTCGTTGTTCGGGACTGTTCATTTTGAACTTGTCCGTTTTGCTGGGAAGGCTGAAGACGGGGTAGAACAACCCGAGTGCGATCACGGCGACGATGAGCACCGAATAGACCGTGGAAGCCAGCCCGCGCAGTTCAGACAGCATCACCGCGATCCCAAATGAGGCCGCAAGGGAGAGCAATATCCATGCCTGGTAATAAAACTTGAATACGGTATTGATGCGGTAGCCAAAGTTGTCGCGTAAATAAAGGTAATCGGGCCCCAGGACGAGGAGCGCGCCCAGTGCAATCAGAAGAAGGATAAAAGATGAAGGATGAAGAGTGAAGGCCTCTCCATCACGAGGCTCTCTCTTTGCGAGAAATGCAATGGATGGAATTAATAGAGCCAGCAATGTGACCAGACTACCAATATATTTCAACCTGCGCAGCATGCTGTCGGCAATGAATGTGCCGGCATCCCGTCCCTGTGCTGCAAGAATGCCATTCACCAGATCAGGTTGCAGCCTCCATGCCAGGAAGCCGATGATGAACATTGCAGCGAGCAGCGTGATCAGTAACCCAAACCCACTAAGGATGCCTGCCCGCCAGTTGGCAGAACCATTGTTGCGCCACACATGGACCAGATATGCAAAGAGCGGAATGAACAGGGTGCCCCACATCACCCACAGATGCGCGCCGCGCGTGACAAACATGAAATTTGGTATGACACCCCCAGCCTGTGAGTCAAAGCCGATAAAAAATGGAAGATACATAACAAACGCACTGAGCATGGCTGGAATTGTCAGTATGAGGATATCTTCGATCCTCTCCCAGCCCCAGCCTGCCTCCCGAACCCGTGCCAGCGCGTAGCTGAAAACGATCAGCGCAGCACCAGTCAGGATGTCCCATGTATTGAGGAATGCCAGCCCGCCCAGAACCAATGCAATGATGAAGAATCCGATCCTGCTAATTTTGAGCTGTCCAAAGAAGAAATTAATGGTGCCCTGCCAGCCGCCCAGGAACAGATTCAACGCAACAGCGACCGCAAGCAGGTTGAACGGCATGGCAAGCACATGCGGATGCAGGTCCCCGAGCAGGTAGGAGAAGAAGGGGAACTCGTCAATGATCTCATGGACCGTGCCATTCAGCTCATAGTCCTGTATCACGCGTGATGCACGCCACCACCAGAAGAACTCATCCGGCGTCCATTTCAACGGCAAGCCAGGCGTCTTCGTCAGGACCTGCAAATCCAGCCATGACCAGAATGAGGATGTAGCTGTGCCTTCCGTGTTAAACGTCCAGCCGATGCCCTTGCTGTGAAGCGATTCAAAAAAGCCTGCAAGATTACTGACGATCAACAAAAACAACGGAGCGAGGAGCGCGCCAAGTGCGGGCAAAACTCCCTTTTGCTCCTCTTCCCCCTTTGAACAGCGATAGGCGGACAAGAGGTTAACTAACAACCCATACGCCCCGACCGCGCTCAAAGCGAATATAACGGAGAGCATCAAGTTGTGTGCCACTGGCGCGGCTGTGGATGTTAGTTTCGCCAGCATGGCTGTCATCACATAACCGAAGTAATAGTAGGAAATGGCGTATCCCGAAAGCCATGGGTCATGCGGAGGAAAGGTCGGCGAATGCAATATGGCATTGATGAATGCCGTTTCCATCCACTTCTCTCCGCCGGCTGTGAATATTTCGGGGTTGTTGGCGCGAATGAACGCCATAAAGGCGAATGCAATCAGGAAGAGGAGCTCAGCAGCAAGAATGAGCCTGGAATTCCCCTGCACCCAATTGAGAATGGAACGCTGACCGTGGACGGAATTATCGTCCATCGTCCTTTGTCCTTTGTCCTTTGCGTACGCCCATCCGCTTAACCCGATCAGGATCAATAACGCCAGGAGAAGTCCGCCGCTGTCATTTTGTGCCAGCCTGAGTGAAGCAAACAGCCAGAAGACATATCCCCAGATCAACAAGCCGAAGGTACGTGCAAGTGTGTAGCCGCGGTCAGCCAGCGCAGGAAAGACCGCATATGCCAGCGGAAAGGTCAGCCAGCCGAGCAACGTGATGACGATGTACCAGGAGATGAAAGCAGTCATGGGTGGAGGGATTAATGTTAAAAACTGGGAAGATTATATTTGCCGTCCGAAGTTGCTTCGAGATCAACGACCCGCACAACTGCGTCCAGGTTAATGGGACCATACACGTGTGGGAAGAGATCACCGTCGAGGACGCCCGCGGGTGGGGTTCCGCCTGATGGCGGTTCCCACTTCAACTCTGAGGCAAGAACTGAGGGCTCGATTACGAGCAGGAGCAATCCGCTTTGTCCCTTATAAAACGTTTCAGCAACAGGCAGAACCTGTGATTCGGTCGAGCAATGGATAAAACCTTCGGTTTCCAGGCTTTCGGCGCGATAGTCCCCTCGCTCTCGGGCCTCGCTCCATGCCGGGCGTACAGTAATATGATAGATCATACAAAATCCTTCCTTTTACAATATAGAAACATCTGTCTCTCCATCATTGCCCGGCACGTATCAAAGCGTATGATGGTTCACTCGCGAACCACTTCATAAATCACCGTATCCCCATCACGATATACTTCGTTCCAATATTTTCCTTCAAAGGCTCTGAATTTGGAGAGTCCCTCAGGTGAATATGCGGCGCGTTCAAGCGGGCCCACAATAATATAGCTCACATCAAAGGTTGTGAGGAAGGTTCGTGCGTGCTGGGTGTCGATATCGTTATAGAAGGCTCCAACCTGTGCCACGCGGTCCTCGACCCATGTGGACATGAGGCCGCGCTGCTGACGTTGATGCCAGTTCCAGCCGACCACGCCCGGCAGGCCTGTGTAGATCGTAAAGCGCGTACACCAGTGATATTCCACGCAGTTCGCCTCCACAATGACAGGTGAACCCTGCACGTTATCCTGCATCCAGCGGATGGCGCGGTAATCCTCGCTTAGATCCACGCGCTGCCCAAAGTCATCGTAGTGCGCGTAGTTCATGAAGGTCATTGCATCAAAGGTACGCGGGGCCTCCGCGATCCAGCGGTCGCGTATTTTGCCTATTGCGCCGCTGACGGTAAACAAGGCTGCGCCCGAGATCAACAAGATCATCGCGCTCTGCCAGAAGAGACGCCAGCCAGGCAGCCACCTGGAGAAGGCAGGAACGGTCCACGCAAAGGCGGCACCCGCGCTTACTGCCAGCAGGAACCAGGACTGGAGGTAGAACTTGAAGATGGTATTCTGCCGCCCGATGTCGCCGCGGACAACGACCACTTCCACGACGATGGTGATGATCAATGCTGTGCCGATCAGGAACAGCACGAATCGTTTCACGTCAGGCAGATCCGGCCGCAGCAACAATACACCCGCCCAGGCGGCAATGGGCAATGCGATCCAGCCCACACTTGTCCCCTTATATTGAAGCGCAAGCAAAGCCAGAACGATCAGCACCAGGAAGCCTTCGATCAGCAATTGATAAGGCTTCAATTTTCGCAGCGCTGAGACGGGAGTTGTCGCCATCCATTCGCGCGTTTCCCAGGCCATCCATGAGACAACGATGAACAGCAAAACGGTCCAGTGTGTGAGATAGGAACCGAGCGGCGTGAACGGTCCATTCCACGGATCGATTGAGCTATACACCTGGCTGTAGGAATCGCGATAGGGTTGATACATGACGAATGACAGAATGGTCAATGCTGCCACCGCGCCGATGGCTAACCCAAGCCGACGTGGAAGCGACGAGGCGTCCGAGTAGCGCCAGATGGTATATCCCAACGCAACGAGCCCGATGGGAAGATAGGTATAGATATCCGATAGATTGGATGGGTACAGCGCGCCGATGATAAGGCCGCCGATCACGAATCCCAACCCAGCCGACACCTGATTCCGCCACTTGGCGCGTCTTGCCACCACAGCCAGCGCCCAGCTCAATGCGAGCAACGCTGGCAGCATGGCGATCATATGTGCATGCAAATCACTATATATGAATGTAAACAACGGAAATTCTGTGATCTCGTTGCCACCCAGCGGGGGCAGGACGCGGCTCGGATTCCAATACCAATCCCCGAACCCGATGGCGAGCGGGGTACCCTGGAGCACCATCGTAAGGCCCTGTATCGCCCATGTCCAACGCTGGAAGGTGGTGATCGTGGATTCCCAACTGAACGCGCCCCCGGCACCGATCTGCTGCAGCTTTTGAAAGATGAGTTGAATCGTACCGAGGTTGCCGAGCAGGAGCGTAAGAGCAGATGCCGCAAGACCGGCGAGTAATGGTTGGTCGGAAGATGACTGGTCATCTGTAATGGATGAATGGTACTTCGATACTAAATTCCATCCGATCGAGAATGCGCACATACCAACGATCCCAAATAGTGTGGGCAGCAGAAAGTTGTATGCAATGGACGGGACAATGCCAAGCAATTTGACAGGCGTGCCCACAAGCACAAAGCCGTAATAGTAGTAGTTGATATATCCGCCCGCAAACCAGGGATCATATGGCGGGAAGGATGTACTTTTGAGGATGGCATTGAAATACGAGAAGTCCATGGGGCGCTCGCCGCCTTTGGCGGGATGCCACAGGTCAGGGTTGCCCAGGCGGATGACCAGATC
The DNA here is from genome assembly GCA_031389865.1 of Anaerolineales bacterium. Lineage (GTDB taxonomy): Bacteria > Chloroflexota > Anaerolineae > Anaerolineales > Villigracilaceae > Defluviilinea. Next base: position 21,682 of record JANMSY010000451.1, read on the forward strand.
GAACAGGAAGAAAGCCACGAAGAGACCCTCAACCAGCAGGAAGTATCTGCGTTTGATCTTCCATTCTTCGCGCAGTTCCTGGCGCTGATAATAGGCAAGCGCCGCGCCAGCGAGCATGATCAAACCAAAAACGATGGCAATGGTCGCGCGCGTGGAGGGAATACCCAATGAGCCGCTGATCCATGACAGGTATCCGAACAGCACGAGACCCAGGGCGCGGCTGAGCGGGTAGCCCTTGTCTGCGAGCCCGGGCATGGCCAGGCGAATGATCGGGTAAACAGCCAGCCCCAGGATAAATATAAAGAGATACCAGATGACCAGTCCCACAACAGGATAGCGATTCTGGACCCAATCATAGTCAAATAATTGTGACCAGGTTCCGCCGGCGCGTTGTTGCGCGAGCCTGTCTGCGGGCAGCATCAGCGTGGAATAGTCATCGAACTCGCGCGGCCCGAGATGGACAGCCTTTGTCACATCCACGGTGCTGAGAGTTGACTGCACCTGTGCGAGATTAAAGTTGTCGCTCTTCTTGAAGATGAAGACCTTTGGATGATCGTAGAAGGTGAATGCCTCTTCGGCATATTGATCGTTGATCTCAATGGAACCCAGTTTGGGGAATGTTTCGAAAACTTCCACAAGCTCAAAGCCGAGCCTGCCTTCGTAATCCCCGGGTTGCGCTTCATAATAACAGGGGGTGATCTCCATGCCTGGAGGGCATCCCATGAGTTCACGGTAATAGAATGTTGTCAGCGGATAGCGCTCGGGAAGGCGTGTGATCTGCCCATATTGGTGATTGGTGGGAATGAAGATGTAATCAGTCTGATTGAGGATGTCCACGTAGCGGTTGAATTTCTCCTCGTTGTCATCCCAATAGACCTGCAGGTTCAAGTCGCCGCGATAGATGCCGCCAAACGCGTCGTAGCCGTCCACACGGAAGGGCAGTCCATAATCGTAATCGGTCTCGTTGCTCACGGCAGAACCATCAATGGTGAGGATGCCCGAGTCGATCTCAAAGTGGAGATAATATTGCTGTCCCTCCGTCACAGGCACAGGCTTGTTTAGTTTGAGAGTATACGCCTTGCCGCGCGGATCACCACGAGGGGCGAAGTCGGCTGTCAGCGTGGAGGTGGCAAGAATCTGCCCGGGGTTTGGATTCGGGGTGTCGGAGAGAGTCAGCTTGAGGGTTGAGGAGGAAGCGATCGTGTTGGCGGCATGCGCCAGCAGGATGGTCTCAACGGTCCCGTTTTGCCTGGCGGTGAAGGATGCATCGTACGGATTCCCTTCCTGCACGAATCCGCCGGTCGGGAAAGACAGAGGCTGGTTGTAGATCTTATCATCCGTCTGGATCTGAATGTTTATAGGCCCGGGAATGTTTTGGAAGATCCAGCGTGAGGCGGTGATACGAGGTTCTTCACGAATATAAATGCTGTGAAAGGCAAATGCCCAAATGGCAGTCAACGCGACAACTGATATGCCAATCATGCCAGCCAAAATAGCTGGCGCTCTGGAACCTTGAAACCTTTGAACCTTCAAACCCGCCAGCTCAAAAACAAACCACGCCGCCATCATTGCCAATAACGGATAGATCGGCAGCTGATAACGCATCGTGGGATTGAACTGGAGCGATTGCCAGATGAAATACAGCGCAGTCCAGCCCCACAGCAGCGCGTGACGCCATTCGCCTTTGAAGATGCGCCAGCCCATGAGCAGGAATCCTGCCCACGCAAGGATGCCGAGCGGAAGACCGAGTCCCCACACGGTCAGGTTTTCGAATGAGTACAAATGCGAGCGCCGCGCCCATTGCAGATTCCACGGCAGGTCGGCGTCACCTTTTGCCTGCGCGCATTGTTCCTGAATATTCGCGATCCACTGTTCGTTGATGCCCAGTCCATCGAAGGCGTACGGCTGGAAAATGCGGAAGGAGATGATGGCCGCGAGTCCACCGGCGATGAGACAGGCAAGTACCAGCAGCCAGTACTCATTGACCATCGACCATGGACGATTGACCACCCGTGACTCATCGGTCGTTGTTGCATGGGTCCCGGTGAAGTAACGGACTGCGAATGCTCCAGGCAACAGGATTGCAAGCAGGTAGATATTGACCTTCGATGCCAGGGCCATGCCGAAGGCAAATCCAAAACCGATACTCAGCAGGAAGAGGGGATTAACGATCAGCGATCGGAGACTGGTAAGGGGTAATTTGGGTGTAGAGACAGGCGTTTGCAGATCTGAGACTTCTGCGTTTGGAATAGCGAGCTGTGGCTTTTCACTCGTTTCGTCAGGCAAACTGCCGGGTTCGAGTGGCTGTTCTCTGGTATCCATTATCTTCACCGCAAACCAGATCGCCAGAAACGCAAATGCATTGACAAAGAGATCCGTTGTGAAGAAATGCGATTGCTGGATCTGCAATACGGTCAACGCGGAAAAGAGGGAAGCAAGCAGGGCAACGCGCCTGTTGTAAAGATTTGAGACAGCCAGATATAAAAAGAGGATCGTGAGCAGGTCTGCCAACGCAGAAAACTGACGCCCGAGCATTTTTACATCGTATTGCTTCATCGCGTCCGCGGCTACGCGGGTGATGGTCATCGGCAGGTTGCCGTACACAAAGAAGGAATACCCGCGGTTGTACGGGTTGAGCGTGGACGTGTCGCTGTCGAAATAATCTGCAATGCTGAGCCAGCGCTTTTGTTCTGCAGGGCAGGCTTCCACGGGAAAGCTTGAATCTGTGCATTTTTGTGCCTGCAGACCTGCCAGCACGCCTGAAAGGAAGTTCTCGTCCGGATGCTGATGCTGACCTTCACCCCAGCCTACACCCGTCAAACGTAAATAACCCGCCAGCGCGAACACCAGCAGGAATAAAGCATCATAAAGCCATGGATATTTTTCGCGATACATAAACTTTACCGTCATTGCGAGGGCGATAGCCCAAAACAATCGCTTTCCTCGTTGGGCGATTGCTTCGTTGCCGCTCTGCGGCTCCTCGCAATGACATAATTATCTGGGTACAAGGAAAATCCAAAAATCATGACCCATCACATCCGAGTCGAACATGCGCAACTGACCAGTTGGGTAGAGTATCTCCAGGACGTCCAATGACTCCTGGTCGTTCCCATTCGGGTCGTCCAAATTTGCCTTCACAATAAATAATTTTGGTTCGGGCAATTGTAATGTGCTTATCAAATCTTCGGGCCACATCGCCAGGTCACGGTTCGGGATTCCCGCCCAGACCGCGGGCAGGCGTGTGTCCACCCAATGCGGGAACGGCACAATCCAGACTGTATCCGTTGTGCCATAGGTCTGCTCGAATTCCTTGACCACCTTGCCCATATCCGATGTGTTCCATGAGCCGCTGCGGAACGAATCATAATATTGATGGAAGACCAGGTCATAATTTTGCCTGGCAGACATCAGAAGCAGGACTCCCACCAGCCCCCAGGCGAAGATCGCCCGCCTTTGTTTCAAGCCGATGGCTGTCACCAGTCCATCGAGCGCCATCGCCCCGAGAAGGAACGCGGGGATATATGCGCCGGCCGCGCGGTTCAACGCAGGATTTTCACCCGGGTACGCCAGCGAAAGGATGGACGGCAGCAGCAATAAAGGAATGGACACCAGCAGGAACAGATCCAGCCAATGACGATTGCGGATATAACGAATCAGGACCAACAGCGCTCCGATAACAAACAAGGCCGCCGAGATAATGTCCAGGGCAGGGCGGTGAGGTAATGAATTGACCCAGATCTCACCATCGTCAAAGTTGAACATCCGCATCGCGTTCCAGGTATTGGAGAGGAATATCTGCCATACAGGCTGCGTGATCGGATTCTCCAAACTGCTCAGGCGTGAGACGGCACGGTATCCAAATTCGGCGGGATTGTCGATCCAATAGCGAAGGAGCGGCATAAAGACAAATAGAGATGTGAATGCAAGTAACAGCAGCCAAATGGCTGCATCCCTTCGTGCAGTTTTTGACCGTTCATGAAGCCAGTACAGCACGAACGCGGCAACGACAACGAATGGCACAATACGAAACGGACTGTAGCCATGCAGGCCGAGTCCCAGGAACAGTCCCGAGAGCAGGAAATCGTTTCGGTTACGCGTCCGCAGGCCGCGAATCAGGAAGAAAAGCGTGGGCGCGACAAAGAGCGGATACAGCGGAAAGCGGAGTCCCACGCGGCTGATGACGTTCGGCCAATAGCCGATCCCGGTCAGAATAAATGCAAAGAGTCCCACACGGCGTCCGCCGATCTCTTTCCCCAGTAAATAGATAAAGGGCAGGGTCAAAAAGCCAAGAATGGCTGTGCCGAGTTTGAGGCTAAGGAAGGACAGACCTGTGCCAAAGACCTTCGCGACCAGAAGCGTCCAATACATTTGGAACGCTTCGCGCCCTGTGTTTCGTAGAAAGAAGATGGATGTCTGTCCCTGCGAGATGTCATACACATCCAGGATTTTTTCGGCCTGATCGCTGAACGGTTCAGGCGGGACGGTGGCGGTTCCATAAAAACGGAAGAAGAACACGAGTGCAGTGGCGGTGATCAGCAGGATCGTCCATTGTGAGATATTGATGGTCCACGAGTCGCGTTTGAAGAAGGACTTGAAATTTCCAAACGAAGTGCGAAGGTCGTTTTTTCGCAGCCAGAAAGCCCCCATAAAAATCGCGATGGCAAGAAGCCAGATTGTCACATTGGCGGCGGTAAACAGGTTGTCGGCAAAATTGAAAAAGGAAAAAATGATCAGTACCACGCTCGTGATCAACGCGATGAGACGATAGGTCTGCGGGTCACTGCGTTGCGAGGATTCCGCGAGCGGAGCCAGAGTCCATTCCTCGCGCGAGATCGCCCAGCCCAGCAGGATCAATGCGCCGATGTAGAAGGCATATCCCAATGGAGCGGTGGTGGCAGGCGGCTCGAAGAGTTGTTGTCCGATCAGGGCTAAAAAGAATGCAAGCAGGGAACGCCAGGGGAAAATGGCTGGAAAGTGGGAAGGCTGAAAGGTTGCGGGTTGAGTGCCAACGATGACATCCGCTTGTGCTTCTTCTACCTGCAGGTCCGTTGTTGGAAGCTGACCGCTGAGTGCCGCCAGCTTTTCATGCTCCTCCTCCACGGACGAAGGGATCTGGATCTTTTCACCATCCGCGGACCGGAACCACGATTTAACGTAATCGAGTACGCTGGGCTCCCCCAACGGAGTTGGGTCTGGATTTTGATTCTCGGTGCTCATGTCTTTTCTCTATACCGCCTGCTTATGGTTCTTTCTCGCAATGACCAGAATGCTTTCCCCCCAGCGCATGGGAAGAAATACGACTCCAGTGATGGCCTGCAATCCGCCAAGCGAGCCGAACAATAATTTCTGGATCTGCCTCGGCACAAAACGTATGTATGGCACATCCCAGAAACCATCTGAGAATATTTTAAGCGGGCGAAAGCCCGCACCTTGAATGAATGATAGCCATTCAGCAGGGCGCTTGAGCGAAATGTGGGTGGGGTCCTGGTAGCCGATCCATCGGCCCCCTTTCCATGGCTTGAGCAGGGAATCAAGATTGGGTGTGGCGAGGATCAAGACGCCGCCGGGTTCGGTCACGCGTCCTATTTCCTGGATGGCCTGGTGGGGGTCAGGCAGGTGCTCAACGATATGCTTAATGATCACAACGTTGAACGCACCATCCTTATAGGGAAGCTCCTGCGCACTCGCGGTCTGAAGATTTGTCTTTTCCACAACGGACCTGGATTGCTTCACTGCCCAGTGATTCAAGTCCATGCCGTAGGTATCGAAGGTATCCTCGAGCTGGGCCACGAGATGTCCCATGCCCAGGCCAATCTCCAATAGGCGCGTGCCGCGCCTCCCATATCGGCGAGCCAATATGGCATTAAAACGATTGGACCACCAGTACATGCTGTACCTGGCGAATGTAATGTTTTCGTAGGTGTGTGTGGAGAAGTATTTTTCGTCGAAAGGCATGGGAGGTAAGTACTCAAGTATAAGGGTAAACAGGTATATAGGTGAGGAGGCTTGCTGCCTGTGTTCCTGTTTACTTATTTACCTTTTTCGAGCGATATAGAAAGTGAATGTCCCATTATCCACGGGTTGCGGCGAAGCGTACCTGCTCACATACTTCTTCGTCAACCACAGGTTCCATGGGGTGCGTGCGATGAGCCATTTGCCGGTCAGGATCCGTGCAAAGACGGACGGAACGCCAAAATAGTGGCCCCATTCTAACACGCGCATGGACGCAGGCGAGAAGTAGTGCCAGTAGCGCTCAAGCGTGAAACCTGCGCGCTCGAGGCGCTCCTTCCAGACATCGGGTTCATCAGCGTGGCTTACACGCGAAATTTTTCGAAACCACTCGGTATAGCCTTTCCCCAGAACCTTTGAGATCGAAAGCTCGCTCAAGTATCGTGTGTTCGGCACGCAGAAATAAAACGGCGCATCCTTCTTTAACACACGCCCGGTTTCCGCCAGGACGGCGTCAATATGCGGGATATGCTCGAGTACCGAGTTGCTGAATCCGCTGGCGAAATAATTTGAAGGGAAGGGCGATTTTGCCCCGTCGGCTTCCACCAGCGATTGATAGGCGCCGAACTTTTTCGCCTCGTGGATCGGTGCATGCCAGGGGTCAAGCCCCACGTCAATTTTCCGGTCGAACGTCAGCGAGGCGAAATGACCATCTCCACATCCCACATCATAGACCGGGGCGGGCAACGGCAGATCCTGATAATACGAGCTTTCCACCGCGCGCAAGAACGCGCGGAAATACGGCAGGTCGCGTAATTGAAGGTATAAAAAATCTTTTTTCAAACTTGACTCTCTGCAGTGGGTTTGATGATCCAATAGGCCAGTGACCCGATCAATGGCACAACACATATCAAAAGGGCCCAGATTGCCAGTGGCGTTGCACTCAACCGTTTCTTCGAAAGGTCAATTAAAGAAATGACTGGTAATCCGATCATTAGCATGACCACAATCAATTGTATGATTAATAAACCAGCGTTGATGCCCAATGCTTCCATGATCATCTCCCTTTCTTCATCAATTGCTGGAACAACTTTTCATATTCCACCGCAATGGAATCCGGGTTATAGGCCCTTTTAATAAATTCAATGTCACCGCGGAACTTCTGCGGTTCATCCAGGACCTCAAGGATGCATTCCGCCAAATGAACCGGGTCGCCAATTCGGGCCACGCGCCCCATCCCATGCATGGACACTGGCTGCCGCACCCCCGGAAGCGCAGATGGGACACAGGGCACGCCGCTCATCATCGCCTCGATCTGTACAAGTCCGAATGCTTCGGTGGAATTCAGCGACGGAACGGTCAACACGTCCAGGTTGGGATACAAGGCAGCCAGGTCGATGGGATCGAGATTGCCCAGAAATTTCCAATGACCTGACGTTTCATACTCTCTAATCCTCGGAATCAAACTGTCAAAATACGCCTGTTCACCCATGACGTTTTGATGTTGCCCGGCGTATAAGACCTGTGCCTTTGGATATTTTTTCAAAATCGCAGGCAGTGCAGCTAAAAGAATCTCCACTCCCTTCTCCGAAGCAAAGCGGGTGACCATTCCGATGACAGGGCGTCGTTCCTTGAGATGGTGTTCCTGTGCAAAGGCTTGAACGGCTCCGGGACGAGGATCCGGCATTTCCACCGGCGGCAGGATCGGGGTCAGTTTTGATGCATAGCGCGAGAGGTAGGGAGAGTTATCCGCATAATCCTGTGTGTAGGTCACGATGTGATTCGAGAGTTTCCCCGCCATGTTATTTTGAAAGTCCACCACTGTATTGACCACCCGATTGAAAAGACCCGGCGGTAATTGAATATCGCAATGATATGTAAGCACCGCCGGCTTGCGGAGCAGGCGTCCGCGCAGGGCAACGCCGGGCGCGTCGAATTGAGGCAGGTGCATCTGGACGACATCGTGTGTCGCGACCAGTTTTGTGGCAACAAGTCCGAAGGTGGGAGCAATCACGCCTTTACTGATGCGCGCCATGACCGGCACACGGATGATCTTCACCCGGTCCATGGTCTCTTGGCGTGGAAGCGACGCGTCATATTGCGCGGTCATCACTGTCACTTGATGGCCGCGTTTGGCCAAGGCACGCGCAAGGCGCTCAGCGTAGATCGTGAGGCCGGAGGTATGAGGACGATAGTATGTAAGGACTGTAAGTATTTTCATTTATGGTTTTCTCTTTCGAAGCTTGACTCCGAAGAGTGATGAAAGCGAAAGGATTATAACCGGGACGATCTGATGAAGAATGTTCCCATACACAGGTCGGCATCGCTTTATGGCATGGCCAGACTTTCGAGGGAAAATGAAAGCAGAAAGTAGGGTACTCTTCTGACCTCCAACCAGGTAGAGGCAGATGTATCCTGTACCAAAAGGAATTGCAGCAAACATCAATCGATGGGTGACTTACCCGCCCCGCAAAGCATGTGCGTCTGCCCTTCGAACACATAGGCGATCAGATCGGCCTGTTTCGTCACAGCTGAATTATAAAGGAAGCATCTTCTTAAGCGCAATTATGCCGCCTGTGTCTCTCGTTGCAGGTCACGGCTTGCTCACCCGGACATTTTATCGACTTCCCATGTCGCGCGGTACTACCAGTATGTTGGTTCTCCAATCAAAAAGCGACCGATCTCGGCCGCTTTTTGATTTATTATTTCTTCCCATACTTCGCCCTGTCTTCGGGGCAGGGACACAATGCCCGCAAATAATGCCAGTTAAAGATCCCGTAATCATGACCATCCTCCCAGACAACTGTCATGGCATAGGACCCGACCGCGACGACGTTGGCAATGCGCGTGGACTGGGTGTCCCCCAGCTTGACGTTGAACACATCCGCATCCGGCTCGGACCTCATGTTTTCGTGTCCGCCGCGGCAGGAGGCACACGGACAGGCGGCGCGCAATAGCTCGAACGGATATGTGCTTGTATGATCGTCGTCCCATGTAATGCTAAATTCTCTCGTCGTTTTGTTGGCAGTAATGCCTGTTGGTTTTTCGTTCATTTTGGCCTCGTGTAGGGATGGGCAGCTGCCTATCCCTACAAATAATTATGGTGATGGAATATACGTCAGGAAGTCCGCGGCCGCCCAGCCAACACGTGTCTCATCATAGGGCGCCACCAGATACCACCAGATAAATCCGTCTGCTTCGCGGGGACCATCTTTTACAATGAAGACCTCTGAATCGTAACCGAGAAAAACAGATTCACCGTTCAACCCCGGCTCCGAGCGGATTCGCAACCCTTCCCCTTCGGTACCTTTGATCTGTACATAGTTATCCACTGCAATACCTGTGGGCGCAATCGTGGGCGCGAAGGGATCAATGGTCGGCGTGGCGGGCGCGCTGGAAGTAGACGTTGGGGCAGGGATCAACGTCAGGTCAGCGGGGACAAACCCAACGTCGGCATTTTGACGCGCTGACGTTAATCCAATGGAGACGGCGGTGATAAGAGTCAAAAGTCCCGCGAGCAGCAGTGCCCCAAGGATGACCCATTTATTGAAAAGCTGGCGAGCGTTCATGCATATCCTTTACAGAAGCATTCTTCAATAGATCCATGCCGTGCGGCGGCATCAGCATTCGCAACGCACGTGATTGGACCGTGATCTCAGTTTTTTGCGCTGAACCGCGCGGCTCACCATCGGTCTGGATCCAGTATGGGGCATCCGCCTCGATACGCAGTGTTTTAAAAGTAATGAGGTGCGCAGTGTCTGATGTGAAGTGGTTGCCGCGCCACATATCGTATGCATGGCGCAACGCGTCACCGAGATTACTTCCACTGAAAAGCCACATATCGAGCAGACCATCGTCAAGATATGCATCAGGTGAAAGCTTGGACAGTCCACCGAGGTAGTGTCGGATGTTGGTCGCGACTGCCAGGATGAAGCGGCCTTCCACTTCCTCCCCATCCGCCCACAGATGCAGGTGGATGCCGCTCCATTGAGCGGCCTGCCAGATCGTCTTTGCGGCATATTCAGGCATGGAAAAAAATTTTTCAAGGCGGATGCGCGGCTCCATCGAATGGATGGCGAGCGCGTCCAACCCGATGCCCGCCCACATCATGAATGAAAATTCGTTGCACATTCCCGCATCTATGGAATGACACGGAGCATTCGCAAGCAGCGATGCGTTTTTTCGCAGAACCCACGGATGAGTCCATGCAAAAGGACGCAATCCCAGTTCAATGCTCCAGACGTTGGCAGTTCCCGCAGGCAGGACTCCGAGTGCAGTTTCCGAGCCGATCAATCCGTTGACAACGTTGCCGATCGTCCCGTCGCCGCCGACCGCGAATACCGCGTCTTTTTTCTCAGCCGCGGCCTGCTTTGCCAGTTCAACAGTGTGCACGCCGCTCAGCGTTTCCACTGCGTCCACCCGCCAGTCAGCGGATTCCAGTTCCCTGACCGCAGACTTGATGAATGGCCTCACGGAAAAACGGCCGGCCGCGGGGTTGTACACAATAACAGCGCTGCGCATGCGAGGGATTATACCTGAGCCCACTGAGCCCCCTCCGCCCTTTGGGCGCCCTGCTTGCGCACTCGCAGGCAATGGGAAAATTAGAATCATTATTTAGTGACCCTACGCAATGTCATTCTGAGCCCTTCGACCCGCTCAGGATAAACTCCGCGAAGAATCTCTAATGCTGAAAGTACGAGACTCTCACCTGCACTTGCGCCAGGTGCAAGTGTCGGTCGCGACGAACGCTCTCTCACGTCGTCCCGACGTCCTTCGGGAGAGTGACATGCCGTTTTTGAGATGACTTGTAGAATAATCATCGAAAGAAGCACTTCGGAATTTGGGGAGGCCGGCTGGGGCTGGTATAATATTTTTGCAATGAACGAGGGAACAGTTCTCAACAATCGCTATCAATTACTTGAGCATCTTGGCAGGGGCGGTATGTCAGATGTGTTCCGCGCACGCGACCTCATGCTGGAACGCTATGTGGCCATCAAATTATTGCATGAAAATTATTCGAACGATGATGCATTCCAGAAGCGCTTTCGACAGGAAGCGCGCGCCGCGGCGAACCTTTCACATCCCAACATTGTTACCGTCCATGATTTTGGGCTCGACCTGGGCCAGCTCTTTATTGTCATGGAGCACATCCCCGGCAAGGACTTGAAGACCCTGCTCCGCCAGCGCGGCAGGTATTCAGTGGAGGAAGCCATCCCATTGATCGTGCAGGCCTGCGCGGGCATCGGGTATGCCCACCGTGCCGGGCTTGTCCATTGCGATATCAAACCGCATAACATGATCGTTACCCCCGATGGGCGGCTCAAGGTCACAGACTTCGGTATTGCACGCGCCCTCTCCACCATCATGCCTGATGAACGCGCGGATGTTGTCTGGGGATCGCCGCAATACTTCTCGCCGGAGCAAGCCACTGGCGAAGCACCTTCGCCAGCCTCTGATGTTTATTCCCTGGGGGTCGTCCTGTATGAAGTGCTGACGGGAGCGCTTCCTTTTACAGCCCCAACCAGTGAAGAGCTTGCCCGCCTTCATCTTGAATCGGATCCGATCGCGCCGAGTGAATATATCCCCGACCTTCCCCCAGCGTTGGAAGAGATCATCATGAAGGTCCTCTCGAAGGAGCCAGCCGCGCGTTATCGCACAGCAGACCAGCTTGGACGCGTGCTCCTTCGCTTTGGCATCCAACGCGATATTCCCGCCACTCCCGCGATGAATTTGACTCCGGAAGTAGTCACCATCTATCGGCAGCCCGAACCCGAACCAACACCAACTCCCACACCGCCTCCTGCCAGGCCCGCCCCGCTCAGGTCTGAACCTGCCAGAACCACCATCCCTGAAGTTTCCTTCACTGATGTGGACTGGACCGCGGTCGCGCTGGGTCTGCTGGCGCTGATGACGGTCGGCGGCCTGGTCCCATTCTGGATATACATTTACTTTCTTTATAATCCTCGTTAAAAAAGGTGACAGTCACTTTGCTTCGCAAAATAACTGTCACCTTCATTTTTTAATATGGCAAATAAATATGTAATTTCCTCCTCAATTCTTTCCGCAGATTTTACACGCCTGGGTGAGCAGATCGCACAGGCTGAATCAGCCGGTGTAGACTGGCTGCATGTGGATGTGATGGATGGTCACTTTGCCCCCAACATCACGATGGGACCCTTCATTGTGGAGACATGCCGGCGCGTGACGAACCTTCCGCTGGATGTGCACCTCATGATCGAGAAACCTGAGCGTTATATCGAAGCGTTTGCAAAAGCAGGGGCCAGCGGCTTAACTGTCCATGTGGAGACGTGCCCGGACCTTGCTGGCACGTTGAAGCAGATCAAATCACTGGGCTGCTGGGCAGGTGTGGTCTTGAACCCCGCGACGCCTGTCGAGGAGATATTCCCCTTTTTAGCGGAAGCAGACCTGATCCTGGTCATGAGCGTGAACCCCGGTTATTCAGGGCAGCGCTTTATGCCTGAGACTATCGTCAAGGTGGCAGACATCCGCAAAAAGCTGGATACCCTGGGCTCATCCGCCTGGTTGGAAGTGGACGGTGGAATCGATACCGAAACGCTGCCAAAAATGAAAGAGGCCGGTGCCACTGCGTTCGTGGCGGCTACTGCGATCTTCAAACATCCGCAGGGAATTGAGCTGGGAATCAAGTCCCTACGCTCATTACTTTAAAACAAAAATCACGACTCGCTTCGCGGTCGTGACCCTTGTTTTTTGGGAGTACCAAACCTTACGCGACTTTCGCCATCGATTTGATGCACTTGGTGCAGAGTACCTTGTGTACCACGCGACCTTTTTCCACAACAATCGTTTTCTGCAGGTTGGGCCTGAAGGTACGATTGGTGGCGCGCTGGGAAAATGAGCGGTTATGCCCGAAGGCGGTGGTCTTTCCGCAGTTTGCACATTTAGCCATCTGATAATTTCCTTTCTTGCTATAATTCCGAATGTAACGAGTACCAGTTGCCTTTCGAAGGCAGGGCATTTTACCATACATCGCAACCTTATTCAAGGAAGGATGTTAATACACATACAAGAGGACACTATGGGCGAAAAAAATACATCTTTCGGCGGGATACACATCTCACCAGGCGCAGTGGCAACCATTGCTTATCATGCGACGCTTCAATCCTATGGCGTGGTGGGTCTGGCACCCAAGAACATCGCGGATGGAATTGTCAATGCGATCACGCGCGAACCTGCGCGTGGCATTTCAGTTAACTATAACGGTGAAGACATTGATATTGACGTCCACGTGATCGTCGAATATGGTACACGGATCACGTCTGTGGCGGACAGTGTGGCGAATACTGTCCGTTTTCATGTGGAGAAGGCGCTCGGACTCAAGGTAAATACGATCAATGTGCATGTGGCGGGACTGCGCATCAGCAATATGGACTAGGAGCAGAAAAACCTCATGGCAGTAGATACCGCACGTGTAGAGAAACTTCGTAAACAATCGATCAATGGGCAGTCCATGAAGCGACTGGTGGAGGCCGGTATGACGTGGCTTCGCACCAACCAGCAGACAGTCAATGCCTTAAATGTATTCCCCGTTCCGGATGGGGATACGGGAACGAATATGGTGCTCACCATGCAATCGGCATGGAACGAGATCAAGGATCTGGGACATCGCAATATCAGCGATATGGCTGCAGCCGTATCAAAGGGCGCGTTGATGGGCGCACGCGGAAATTCGGGCGTGATCCTTTCGCAGTTATGGCGCGGTTTTTCGCGGGGTGTGCATGGCAAGGATGTTCTGGATGGCGCGACGCTGGCAAAGGCATTCGCGGAAGCGCGTGATACAGCCTATAAGGGAGTTGTCCGCCCGGTCGAGGGGACGATCCTAACCGTCGCACGAGGGGTGGCTGATGCAACGGCAGCAGCTTTATCCTCCACGAATGATGCGATTGAAATCCTGGAAGTGGCAGTCAGGGCCGCGGACGAATGGGTGCAGAAAACACCGGATATGCTCCCCGTCCTCAAACAGGCCGGGGTTGTCGATTCGGGCGGCAAGGGTTTGTTCTTTATCCTGGAGGGGATGTTGCGGCACGTCTACGGGCAATCGCTGGAGACGCCCACCATGACCGTCCAGCCGATCTCAAGCATGCAAATGCAGGATGCAATGGAAGTCGTGGAAGAAGGACAGGACTACGAGGTGGTGGTGGATTTCGTGCCTGCCTCTGATTTTGATTTGCATAAATTTTATGATCATCTCGAAGGAATGGGCACTTCCATACAGGTGGGTGAAGGCGATGGCATGTATCGCATGCACATCCATGTGCCGCTCGATAAACGCTATGAACCCATTGATTACATCATGGGCCTTGGCACGATCACGAAAGTGGCGATGGAAAACCTGCTGGCGCAGATGGATGATATGCAGAAGAGCAAAGCCAGCCGCATCCCGTTTGCTGCAGTGGAAACGGGCCAGATCGCAGTGGTCGTCGTTTCCCCGGGCGCGGGTTTGAGTCGTATCTTTGCAAGCCTCGGCGTCGCCGCGGTTGTGGAAGGCGGGCAGACCATGAACCCCTCCACGCAGGATATTTTGAACTCGTTTGAAAACCTGCCGACGGATAAGATCATTATTCTTCCGAATAATAAAAACATTGTGATGGCGGCAAACCAGGCCAAAGATGTGACCGTCAAGAAGGTCGCGGTGGTTCCGAGCAAAACGATCCCTCAGGGACTCGCTGCGATGCTCTTGCTTCAACCTGACGGGGAGCTTGATTCCGTTGCCGATAAGATGACCAAGGCGTTGAGCCACGTCCGGACGGGCGAGATCACGGTGGCAACACGTTCGGTTGAGATAGACGGGGTCAACGTGGAAACAGGCCAGGTGATTGCCCTGCTGGATGGTAAACTGGTGGCCGCTGCAGGTTCTGTGGAGGAAGGCTGCCTGGCTTTTCTTGAAAAAGCGGATGCGGCCGAACATGAATTGGTCACATTGTTCTACGGCGAGAACCTGACCCATGCGGAAGCCAACCACATTGCAGATGTGATCCGCAAGAAGTATTCGAATCTGGAAGTGGAAGTGCAGGAGGGCGGTCAGCCGCACTACCAGTTTATTATTTCGGTGGAATAAAGTATCCCGATCAACTGGTACGCTACACAGCCCATGGAGTTCTTTGACATTTTCCACCTGCCCCACCCGCAGGTGCGGGTCAAATTCTGTGTGATCTCTGTGGCTGATTTCTTTAACTATTTCCCGTTGACGATAATGGCCGGTCCGCCGGCACGGGCAACGAGAACATTTTCAACTCCCTGAATTTCACGCAGTCGTTTATCAATGATATGTGCTTCGGTCTCCGGGCAAATGACATGGATATTTGGACCGGCATCCACCGTGTAGCAGGCGGGAATCCCTTCGGCTCTCCAGGCGCGCACGTGGTTCATCACTTCGAGCGAGGCAGGTTTCCAGTAATGGAGCGCGGGCGTGGACGTCATCATCACAGAATGCATCATGTCTGAATCGAGTTCCACGATGGATGCAAAGGAGTCGAAGTCACGCTGGAGGATGGCACTGCGGCAGATCTCAAGCCGACGCGGCGCATCTGCCACCCGCGCAGTTTGCAACGGACTGGTCGGCGCGATGGAATGCCCTTCGGTGGAGCCTGTCTTTTTATGAGACGCGCTGACAATGGCGACGCAATCTACCAGAGTCCAATGCTCGGGCTCAGCAATCGAAAAGGCAAATGAGTCTTCTTCAACTTCGCCTGCCTGCCATTCCACAAATCCGCCGGGAATGGATCGGGCCGCAGAACCAGACCCACGCCGCGCGAGACGT
>JANMSY010000454.1:0-3941 GCA_031389865.1 Anaerolineales bacterium
GGAAAATTGCTCGAAAATATGAGATTGCTTCGCAAAGAACCCTCGCAATGACGGGTTATGCTGAGGTTAGAATCAAATTCGTGATTTACTGAAATTCGTGATTTACTGAATTTAGATAATACTTATCCGTTTCTTAAAGGAGAGGTGACATGGACCGTTATCTGATCGAATCTCCACATGCCGCTGACGACTGTGATGCCATTATCCAGGAAATCCACGCTGCAGGTTATCTGCATCACTTCGAATGGGGATGCCATGATGGCGCTCACTGTGGATGGGCAATCATCGAAACGGATAACAAGGAACATGCAAAACAGATCGTCCCCTGGAGAATACGGAACAAGGCCCGCATTGTAAAACTGGAGAAATTTGGCGACGCCAACAAGGCACATCCGGAAAACAGTTGAAGCAGTACCCGCACAGTTCGATGGACGAACTGTGCGGTTTTCGTTTTTTAATCTGTGCTTCGGCACGAAACCTGCCCGGGAGGATTCAATATGATGACTTTTCCAGTCGCCCCAAAACGACCCAAAGAGATCACACAACACGACCAGACACGTGTGGATAATTATTTTTGGATGCGTTACCGTGAAGACCCCGAAGTGCTAAAGTATCTTCATGCGGAGCAGGACTATCTCGAAGAGATCATGCAACACACCAAGCCGTTGCAGGAACAGCTCTTTCAGGAGATGAAGGGACGCATCAAGGAAGATGATGCTTCTGCGCCCGAAAAGAATGGGGACCACACATACTACACGCGCTATGAAACCGGGAAACAGTATCCGTTCTTTTGCCGCAAAAAGTTGACGCCGGATGCGCCTGAAGAACTTCTTATAGACCAGAATGCGCTGGCAGGCGAAAGTGATTTTTGTCGCATTGGTTCCTTTGCCATCAGCCCCGATGCTACGAAACTGGCATATTCGGTGGATGCCGATGGGACAGAAATTTGCATCATCTATATCAAGGATCTCATCACAGGTGGTTTATCAACGGAACAGATCACAAATTCATTTGGCGACGTATATGGCCACACCGGCATTGAATGGGCCGGCGATGGTTTGAGCTTCTTCTATGTGACGCGCGATGCTGCACTCAGACCCTACCGCATTTATCGCCACATCCTTGGCACAGATCCGGCACAGGATTCATTGCTTCTGGAAGAAAAAGATGAGACCTATTTCCTTGGGCTTGCACAAAGCAGAAGCAAAGACTACATCATGGCACACCTGCATTCGACGACCACGGATGAATGGATGGTTTTACCCAACGATGGCTCGACCTACGAGTTCAAATCGTTCCAACCGCGCATCCAAGGCATCGAGTATCAGGTGGGGCATGCAGGCGATCATTTCTTTATGATCACCAACGAGAATGCACAAAACTTTAAACTGATGCGTACGCCGCTCGATGCAACGACAAGGGAAAACTGGCAGGAGGTCATTCCTCATCGCGCCGCTACCCTCATTACAGGAATGGATGCCTTCGATGATTTCCTCGTCCTGTATGAACGCAACGGGGGTTTCCAGCAAATTCGCATCTCTGGAACGGATGGGCTCACAGACGCGTGGAACATTCCCTTCCCTGAGCCTGTCTATAACTTCCTACCCATGCGTAACCCTGAATCCAAAACGGATATTTTGCGATTTACCTACACTTCTCTGGTCACTCCAAATTCTGTGATCGACTTTCATGTGAAAGGGAGGACATGGACAGTTGTAAAACAGGATGAGATTCCCAGCGGATATGATGCCACGCAATATGTGTCTGAACGTGCCTATGCAACTGCGCCTGATGGAACACAGGTACCCATGTCACTTGTATACAAAAAAGGAATGACAAAACATGGGGACAACCCCACCTTGCTTTATGGATACGGTTCCTATGGCTACAGTATGGATCCCAGCTTCAACGCCAACCGCATCAGCCTTCTGGATCGTGGGTTTGTCTTTGCCATCGGACACATTCGCGGCGGCTCGGAGATGGGACGTGCCTGGTACGAAAATGGCAAAATGTTAAGCAAACGCAACACATTCACAGACTTTATTGCCTGTGCAGAGCATCTCGTCGCTGAAAAGTTCACCCGCACAGAGAAACTTGCCATCATGGGCGGCTCGGCGGGCGGATTATTGGTCGGTGCATGCCTGACCATGCGCGCCGATCTCTTCGGAGCCGTCGTGGCACAGGTCCCATTTGTGGATGTGATCAGCACCATGAGTGACGCGTCCATCCCATTGACCACCCTCGAATACGATCAATGGGGCAACCCTGATGACAGGGAATATTTTGATTACATCATGTCGTACTCACCCTACGACAATGTCCGCAGCACGGAATATCCACACGTCCTGATTACGACCGGGTTAAATGACCCGCGTGTGGCGTACTGGGAACCCGCCAAATTCACCGCAAAATTGCGTGAACTCAAAACTGACGATAAGACTGTTTTGTTGAGAACCAATTTTGGCGCGGGACATGCAGGCGCATCCGGGCGTTATGATTTTCTGAAGGAGGTTGCATCTGACTATGCATTCCTCATTGACAAGATTGGAGTACCGTAGGGCACGTTGCCAACCTGCCAGGCGAGGCTGAAACAAAAAGCAGTGCACATGATTGCACTGCTTTTTTGATTCCCAGCCTCCACAAACCCTGACCGGGTCCTCCACAATTCCTCCATAATGGATTGATATTCTCAGAGTGTGGATGCAAACTCCCGTTTCATGTCATGCTGAGGAGCGAAGCGACGAAGCATCTCGGATTTTGCCTTGAAAATGTCCCAGAAATGAGACTCTTCGCTACGCAGGTCAACGTACGCCCCCTTCGCTCAGAGTGACATAATCATCTTTGCATACAGCCCCTAGGAAAATCTTGCGAAGGATATCAATCCATGAATACCTCCAAAACAACACATCGTACGTATGCCAGGGTTGCCGGTTTCACGTTCCTCTTTTACATCGTAGCCGGCATCACCAGTCTGACGCTGGGCAAACAAGCGAATATTGCGGACCTGCTCTTCCTCCTTCAAAACCTGGCGGCTCTTGTGCTGGGAGTGACCCTTTACATGCTCACGCGCGAGCACGGACCTGCACTTGCACTGCTGGCACTTGTTTGCCGTATTCTCGAAGCCGTCCATGGTGAGAGCGCCGTCTTCTTTGCTGTAGGCAGCCTGCTCTTCTCCTGGCTTCTCCTCCGTGGACGGATGATTCCTGTTGCCTTAGCATGGCTCGGCGTGCTTGCGTCGGTTCTGCTTACAGTGATCCTGCCCCTGCAACTCGCCGGATTGTTTGGAGGGTCCATGTCATGGTCGGCATCGGTCACCTGGCTGGTGTGGTTACCCATGCTGCTATTCGAGGTTGCGCTGGCGTTGTGGCTGATTATTAAAGGTGTCAACATCGAGCAGTCAGAAAAACACACGTTCGAATCTGTCTGATTTATCCATGCAAAGGAATAAGGAGACGAAATAATGAAACGCGAGAGTATTTTGATCGAAGCAGACGAACTGCTAAAGAAATTGGATCACAAAAACATCCGTATCTACGATGCATCGGTTGCAGATTCTGTGTATCGGCAGGGGCATATCCCGGGCGCCGCCTATTTCGACCACGATAGATTCTCGGATCCCGCCAGCCGATATATGTGCACCATCCTGCCCATAGAGAGGCTGATCGAACAAACAGGTAACGCCGGCATATCCAACGATTCGGAAGTCGTTGTTTACGCGAGTGGAATGCTTCCTTATGCAATAAGAGCCTGGTGGGTGCTGCGCTACGCGGGCCACGATCATGTACGCGTCCTCAATGGAGGATTATCAGCCTGGAAAAATGCCGGGGGAGGGATCGAGCAGGAAGTCCGCAGCTATGAACCGTCGGTCTTCCAGGGAAATCCCAGGCCGGAGATGTTTGCCGGCAAGGAGGATGTTATGGCAGCGCTGGAGGATGGCAATG
>JANMSY010000474.1:0-2066 GCA_031389865.1 Anaerolineales bacterium
AATAGGAGAGGTGAAACGCTGGCAAACCTAATCCTTGCTGTGGTGCCAAATTTTAGGAGAGTTCTATTAAGCCTTAAGTAAGTCGAAGTTGATGATCAACCTGTTACCTATAAAACCCTAGAGAACATGAGCCAGCGGCTGGAAATGTCATTGCCACAACCTTTGGAAGCGGGGAGAACCGCGGTCATCAAGCTGAACTACGGTCTCATCCTTCCGCAGATGCAGGCATATAACAATGCATCCAACGATATCCGCCCGCAGATCTATGGCTACACAGAGCGCCAGGTGAACTTCGTGGATTGGTATCCCTTCGTTGTGCCCTATCAGCCGGGCGCAGGCTGGATCCTGCACAACCCGTGGTTCTATGGCGAACATCTCGTCTATGATCTGGCAGATTTCGATGTCAGCGTTACGTTCACCGATGGGGCGGCTCCGCAGATCGCCTCCTCAGGGGCGGAAGCTGATTCCAAAACGGACAGCAGTCGCCGGTTTGTGCTGAAAGCGGGGCGCACGTTTGCCTTATCCATCAGTGATTTTTTCAAGGTCGCCACGCGCACGGTCGGAGACGTCACAGTCTACAGTTATTTCTTTGGGTTTTATGACGCGCCTGGCGAAGCCATGCTGCAGACAACTGCGGAGGCCCTGGAAGTGTTTTCCGAAAAGTTCGGACCCTATCGCCATAAAACACTGACCGCCGTGCAGGGTGATTTCAACGATGGCATGGAGTTCTCGGGTCTTTACTTCATCAGCCGCGATTATTTCAACCTGTACGACAACACGCCAAAGAATTATCTTGTCATCATCGCCGCGCATGAGACCGCCCATCAATGGTGGTTCGACAGCGTTGCCAATGACCAGGCGCTCGAGCCCTGGCTGGATGAAGCGCTGTGTACATATAGCGAGCGCATCTATTACGAAACGGTCCATCCCGATCTCGTGGATTGGTGGTGGGGTTATCGTTATTTTGAATTTCAGCAGGCGGGCTATGTGGATACGCAGATCTACGATGGCGGCGGTCAGCGTCCATATTGGGACAAGGTCTATCTTACAGGTGCGCGCTTCCTCGAGGATCTGCGCAAGCAGGTCGGCGACGAAATTTTCCTTGCCTTTCTCAAGGACTTTTACACCCAATACGCGGGCAGGCGTGCCACAGGCGCAGATTTCTTCCGCGTGTTTCATCAGAACACCGCGGCGGATATCACCGGGTTGTTGACCCAGTATTTTAAAAACACGTACTAAGAGAGGTCATTGCGATGAATCTTGCGCTGAGCGCAGGTGACAGGGCAGTCTTCACCACAACAAGAAGATTGCTTCGCTACGCTCGCAACGACATATTGAAACATTTATGAAAAACCCTCTTCGACTGGCTTCCCTCTCCCTTGTTTGGATTTCCATTTCATGCACACTCCTGCAGGTGGTGGTACCGGCGCCTGCTCCTACGCTCACGTTTGTTACCGTGGACCCGAACGCGTCTCCTACCGCCACGCCATTCCAGCCCATGGGGTTTCCCACTGAAACGCCGACTCTGCAATACACATTTACACCCCCTCCGCCAACTGACACGCCGCTGCCAACACTTGAATTTACGGCAACAACTCTCCCCTCCCCGACACCTCCCGCAGCCTCTGAACGGACTCAATACACCTTGTATGCACTGCTCGATTATCACAGCCGCCAGGTGGCGGTTGACGAAACGGTCCGCTACACCAACCAGACGGGCGTTGCACTCGATGAGCTGGTGATGGCCGCGGTGCCCAACCTGCGCGGCGGATTCAGCATCGAGAACATCATGCTCGATGGCAACCCGTTGAACTACGACCTCAGCAGTCATCGGCTCACGGTCTATCTGCCTCAACCTCTTGCCCCGGGTGCGCCGCTAACTCTCAGCATGCGCTTCCGTATTTCGATCCCGGTGAAGATCAAGGAACATCCCTATGGCTATGATGTGGACCAGGTCAACCTGACGGAATTCTACCCATTCATAGTTCCGTATATCAACGGCTGGGTTTTGCACGACGAATCCTATTTGGGTGAACATCTTGTCTATGATGCGGCTGATTTTGATG
>JANMSY010000476.1:0-30238 GCA_031389865.1 Anaerolineales bacterium
GAACACAGAGTTCACGGAGAATGTAGAAGGTTTTCTCTGTGTTCTCCGTGTACTCCGTGGTAAAACTATTGGGCAAGCCCACACAATTATCCACTCTTGTCTGTCTATTTTGTTGACGATTCAAGTGCCTTCATGGTATTATCTGTCCGCTAAAAAACCAGCCCAGGCTGGTCAACTGTTTCAATAGGAGAAACTTATCAGCACTTCAGAATTTCGAGTTAATGAGGGCATCCGCGTCAACGAGGTTCGACTGATCGGACCAGACGGCGGAAACGTCGGTGTGGTGCCGATTCGCCAGGCTCTGCAGATCGCACGTGACGCAGAGTTGGATCTTGTCGAAGTATCACCCAACGCCACTCCCCCAGTATGCCGCGTAATCGATTATGGCAAGTTCATTTATGAACGCTCCAAAAAGGAACGCGAAGCCAAAAGGGCACAGACGAAGATCGAAGTCAAGGAAATCCGCCTGCGCCCAAAGACAAATGAAGCGCATCGCGGTTTCAAAGTGGATGATGCCCGCCGCTGGCTATTGCAGGGACATAAGGTTCGTGTGACGGTCAAGTTCCGCGGCCGCGAAATGGATTATCCCGAAATCGCGCTCGAGGATCTGAGAGAGATCGCAACCGACCTGGCGGATGTCGCTGTAATTGAAGTCCCGCCCCAAATGGAAGGCCGCACAATGCTTGTGGTAATGGCGCCCAACAAGAGTATCGTAGCCAAAAAGAAGGAAAAGAGCGACCAGGCCGCGGCTGAGAGGGAAGCGCAATCGTCTGAGTAGTGCAAGTCCCAAAGATGTTGATCGTCCGCGGGTGGAAAGCGTGAAGCGTCCCGCGGTTTTATTTTGTCTGAAATCTGTCTGAAAGGAGAATTCGTCAATGCCTCGCAAAGCAAAGGCCAGTGGTAAGCTCAAACTAAAGACCCACAAGGCAACGTCCAAGCGTTTTCGCCTGACCGGATCCGGCCTGGTAGTTCGTACCAAAGGCGGCAAGAGTCACTTGCGCCGACGCACGTCCAAGCGGTCCAAGGCGCAGTTGAGCGAAATGCATCTAGTGAAGGGCTCCAAGATTATCAAGCGCGTGAAGCGCCTTGCGCCCAACATGAAATAAGGCGATCATCGCCTCATATCGTATTCAATTTTGATTTGCGGCTTTCGGGTGTATGCAACTGGCGTAACCCGCCGACGCCCGCGAGTTTGCAGGAGATAAAGAATGACCCGTGTAAAAGGAGGCCCGCAAGGGCATCTACGTCACAAGAAAATTTTGAAGATCACCAAGGGACAGCGCGGCGCCAAGCACCGCCTGTTCAAGCGTGCAAATGAGGCAATGCTCAAGAGCCTGTGGTACGCGACCCGTGATCGCCGTGTGCGCAAGCGCGATCTTCGCAAGTTGTGGATCGCCCGCATCAATGCCGCGGCACGCTTGAACGGAACCACCTACAGCAAGCTGGTTTCAGCTCTCAAGAAAGCCAACATCGAACTCAATCGCAAGATGTTGTCAGATATCGCCATCCGCGAGCCGCAGACCTTCGCTGCCGTGGTTGCAAAAACGAAGTAAATATTGTAGGTCACGCCCAAAGCGTGACCTACAACTTTAAGGGGGTAAAATACCAGTTGATATAACAGATCAACGGTCAATCCTGTACGTTTTTCAAGAAAGAGCTGCAATATGGAATACATTGAATTGGAAGTTTATTCTCAATCGATCAACCGCGGGGTTATTAGAATGCCAAGCCAGAACTTTCCGGGCTTGCTCCTTCAGGGCGAGACGCTATCAACCTTGTCAAGGCTGGTCAGGTCAATCCATGAACGGGCCCAGGAGACAGCCGACACGGAGCTGATCGAAACATCTCAGGAACTGAGCGACAACCTTCAGAAATTAATATCTCATTTCGAAGCTACGCTTACCAGGCACAACATCCCGCTTCCCTATTCAACCATTCCTTACATAGCAGATGCAACTTAATTCTCTTTTCATAAGAATCGTATGAACACCGTTCTTGCTGAGAGAACACTTCCATCCAATCAGACCATCCAGATCATTCAAGGCGACATCACCAACGAAGAAGTGGATGCGATTGTCAACGCGGCGAATGAGCATTTGCAGCATGGCGGCGGGGTTGCGCGGACGATCTCGAAAAAGGGCGGATCGGCAATCCAAAAAGAATCGGATGCCTGGATTCGACAGCATGGCCCCGTCCCCCATTCACATCCCGCGTGGACCTCGGGTGGGCGCCTGCCTGCGAAATACGTGATCCACACTGTGGGTCCCTTATGGGGAGACGGGGATGAAGACAGGAAATTGGCCGATGCGGTGACAGGTTCCCTGCGCGTCGCAGATGAGTTAAAGTGTTCATCCATTGCAATGCCTGCTATTTCGACTGGCATCTATGGTTTCCCAAAGGAGCGCGCGGCAGGAATCATGTATGCTGCCATCGAAAAATATCTTGCAGAGAATCCATCATCAGGCCTGAAACTCGTCAAATTGGTATTGTTCGACCAGCCAACCGTGGATGTGTTTCTTAAGTCCTGGCACGACAAGCGGGGACGACAGGAGTGATCACCTCAAACCAAAATTCGAAAATCAAGCTCGTCCGCGCCCTGCTGGGACGTGGAAAAGAGCGCCGCGAAGCCAACGCATTTGTTGTGGAAGGTGTTCGATTGGTGGAAGAGGCAGTCAATAGTAATTGGGGATTTCGATTTGTACTTTATGATGAGACGTTGAGTGAAAGAGGCCAGTCACAGGTCGAGGGCTTAAGGTCGCGCGCGATTG
This sequence comes from Anaerolineales bacterium, assembly GCA_031389865.1. GTDB lineage: Bacteria > Chloroflexota > Anaerolineae > Anaerolineales > Villigracilaceae > Defluviilinea. The sequence goes on from JANMSY010000476.1 coordinate 2,769, forward strand.
ACGTTGAAATGGTTTCCCCAGATTTGATTAAGTCATTGAGTGAAACAGAAACGCCACAGGGGATCATCGCCGTACTCGATATTAAACAATTACCAATTACCAATTCCCCAGATTTTCTTCTTATCCCCGACCAGATCCGCGACCCTGGCAATCTTGGCACATTACTAAGAACCGCTGCTGCAGCAGGAGTGCGGGCTGTATTGTTGACTCCTGAAACAACGGATGTCTTTGCACCAAAGGTAGTTCGAGCAGGGATGGGTGCGCACTTTCGATTGCCAATCCATTCCATGACGTGGGATGAAATCAAGGCGATAACAAAAGACGTGCAAGTTTTTCTCGCAGACATGGACGGTCAATCCTGCTGGGAAACGGATCTCCGTCAACCACTGGCTTTGATCGTCGGCAGCGAATCGGCAGGTGCGAGCGATGAAGCACGGAAACTGACAACGAAGAAAATGTCAATTCCAATGCTTGGAAATGTCGAGTCGCTCAACGCGGGTGTGGCGGGATCTGTGTTGATGTTCGAGGTCGTCAGACAACGTTACAGCGAGGATAGATGAAGATACGCTCAATCACTTATTTCTGTAATCCCAAATATCCACTCGATGAAAAGGTCCTGCGAAGAGCGGGACAATTTCTATCTGAAGCCAAATCTGAATATGAAGCCGCTGGATATGAAGTGCAGACGGTGCGCCTGGCGACAATCCCATTTCCCCAATTACTGGGAGAGGAGAATATCAGCAAGCTGCCTGAATTCACAAGCCAGATTGACGCCATCGCTCAACAACTTGGGATTGGATATGTTTCGCTTGGGCCTGCCCTGCCGGAGTCTCCACGTAGTTATGAAGCAATCCCTGAGGCCATCTCTGTATCAAAAAATGCTTTCTTCAGCGGTGTAATGGCAGATGCTCAACGTGGAATCGATCTTTCTGCCATACGAGCGTGTGCAGAGATTATCGTCAAATGTGCGACCCTTGTGCCAAATGGATTCGCCAACCTGCAGTTCGCCGCTCTGGCAAACGTCCGGGCGGGCGCGCCATTTTTCCCTGCCGCGTATCATGACAGCGACGAACCTGCATTTGCAATTGCAACCGAATCCGCTGACCTGGCTGTCCAAGCCTTTGAGGATGCCAAAACATTAGACGACGGAAGGAAAGCATTGATTTACGAGATTAGCAAATATGGGCAAAACATCGCGAGTGTCGCGCAATCTCTAATTTCCAATTACCAATTACTCGAGTTCGGCGGCATAGACTTCTCCCTCGCCCCCTTCCCCGATGATGCACATTCACTTGGCAACGCCGTGGAAAAAATGGGCATCCCCAAAATCGGGCTGCATGGATCCCTCACTGCCGCCGCGATCTTGACCGAAGCCATAGACCGTGCCGACTTTCCTCACACAGGCTTCAACGGGTTCATGCAGCCTATTCTCGAGGATTCTGTCCTTGCGATGCGCGCCGCCGAGGGGACATTCACGATCAAGGATGCCTTACTCTATTCAGCTGTGTGTGGAACAGGACTGGATACAATTCCGCTCCCGGGTAATACAACAGCAGGACAGTTGACCCCCCTGCTGCTGGATCTATGTGCTTTAGCCTTACGTCTTGACAAGCCTCTCACTGCACGGCTAATGCCTATTCCGGGAAAGAAAGCGGGCGATGAGACGAATTTCGATTTCGCATTCTTTGCCAACAGCAAAGTGATGGCTTTGGAAAGCGAACCACTGAAAGGTTCGTTGCGTGGAAATGAAAACTTTTCGTTGCAAACGTCAAAAAATGAAGGTGAATTTCCATTTCGACGGACATGGTAGAATAACAATAGGCGATAAAAAATGCAAGCCCTGACCTTCTGGAAAACCGTTACCATGGATCATTCCAACCTGCTTGAAAACCTGATCGAACTTCTAAGAAAACACCAGATCCGGTTTTGTGTGATTGGCGGGCAGGCTGTTAACGCGTACGCCGAGCCATTGGTGAGCCTTGATCTGGATTTGGCGGTTGCCGTGGATCAAATCGGCAAAGTGGAGGCGCTTTTCGAAAAACATTTCGTCGTAAAGCGTTTTCCGCACAGTTTGAATGTGACACTCCCCGATTCGGATGTTCGGGTGCAAATCCAGACAGACAAACGATATAGTTCATTTCTTGAAAGGGCATCTGTCCGTCCCGTGCTGGGTATGGAATTACCCGTCGCCAGCGTGGAAGATGTTTTACAGGGAAAGATTTGGGCGGCGTTGGATTCCGAGCGCCGGGGCAGTAAACGGCAAAAGGACTTGGCGGATATTGCACGCATTCTTGAAAACTATCCCCAATACCGTTCCCGTGTGCCACAGGAAATTCTTGGACGGTTGCTGGATTGAGGTCTACCGTCCCGAAGGATTCTTTGAGAAACGCTGTTGAGCCGCTCAATCCTTCGGGACTTTCTGAATCAGAGAAGGATAATGGAGGGAAACATGTAAAAGAAAATTGCTTCCACATTGTTGTTGATCTTTTTAGTCTCTTGTGCCAACCCTGCTTCATGGCCTGCTGAAACAACTACACCACTACCAACCCTTGCTCCAGCTTTTACCCCAACTGATACCCTGACAGCGACAGCAACCATTACTCCTGAGCCCACAGTGACCTTCACGCCGACTGAAACACCTGTACCTGATTTCCATATAAAGTTGTGGATGGAAAAATAGTTTTTGACTGGACGGCGGATCCGCAATTGTTCCCGGATCTTACCGAAAAAGGTTCCAAACCGTTAACAGCACAAGCGATTTTTTCTGGCTGAACTCATTGCAAACATATGGAATGGTAACACCTATGCCGACTTCCGATAGGGTCTGTCAGATGGACTGGAGAACGGCTCAAACCGGGAAAAATGAATCCAGTGCCATTGAGAACGTGACTTCCGAACAATGTACGAAAGAAAACTCTCCGGTCCGGGTACTGGCCCCCGCTATTGGATATATTAATTTTCAGGAAAACGGATCGTGGTGGAGTTTCCCAGCAGCTGTTATGGCTTACCAAGTATAGACTCCTGATGAACCCATGGGTATGGTCATTCCGGTCGTGATCAATATCAGTGATGAAAATATACTTGCGGGTTTTAACGAGCCGGAACGGTATTTAGCGATTGAATACAATATCACCAATCCTACGTCAAACTCACCGGCGATCGCGACGGCTAAATTCCTCAAATCCATCGGCGTCTACAATCCCTCCCGTGCCGATGCTGCCATGGCGGAATGGGTTTCAACCGGATCGCCAACTGTAAAAGTGAACGGCGTAATTTTTGTCGGACATCCGTCTACGCTGAATAAATTCCAAACTCCGTAAGGTTCAGGTACACCAGTACCAGATCATTCACTATCGAACTTTGAGTCTCCACATCGTAAACGGTTCATCAAACCCTTTCAGGTCGCCTGTAAAACGGCTCAACGCGCTGGATTTGATATTTTGCGCAAGAAACTGGGTTACCTCAGGGTCATGGTAAATCGTTTCTGAAAAGATAAATTCTCCACCTTGTGAAAAGTCAGGTAGACGGGCCGTTATGTTGACCGTTGAACCGAAATAATCCAGCCGATCGTTCAAATTGACCACGATACATGGACCCTGGTGTAATCCCACTTTGAGCCACAGCATGGGTTCGCCGCGTTCGGCAATTTCTGTTTGTGCCTTCCAGACTGCGCGCAAGCCGTCAATGGGACGGCGGAAGGTCGCCATGACCGCGTCACCCATCGTCTTGACAATCGAGCCTCCTTCAGAAGCAATTGCCTTTTCCAAAATTTCAAAATGTTCGCGCACGCGTCCAAATGCGGAGGCGTCACCGATCTGGCGATACATGCGGGTTGAGTCGCGCAGATCTGTGAACATCAATGTGACCGAGCCAATCGAGATCTCTTCGCCGGGTCTCAATACTTCATGTGCAAACAGATCACGGAAGACCTGCAACCCCGTCACATCAGCGGCCGTGGATGCTTGATCACTCCTGGCTGTGCGCTCAAGCTGAAAGGTGGAGTCCGCGTCCGTAGCGTTGACCAGGTTGAGGGTGGGATGGAGCGAGACCCGTTGTTGATCAGGCGGCCATCCAAAGGAAGACACACGCAGGTCAACTTGCGCCGCGCCGTCCTCATCCGCAAACAGGGAAATGGAACCGGGCACGTTCGAAGCGCGCAGGGTATAGCGCCCTCGTTCGAGCTGCAATTGCACAGGCAGCGAACGGAGCGCAGACAAAGTTTGCGACATCACAACGTGGGGCTGCAACTGCGGGCTGCCCGCGCAGAAAGCCGCGTCGAAATCCACCGTCCGCACCGATGGATTCGGTTTGAAGACCACTTCGATGTTGTGGTCGAAGTTAACCGTGAAATCGATCTGACATGTGCTGCAATGCGAGGTACCATGTACATCGCCAAGATTGGTGTGTCCCTCGCTGGTGCCACGGCAGGATGGGCACAGCAAATCCCACGACATATCCAGAATACCCAGTCGCGTGGCACGCAGAAACATTTCAAGGATGGCACGGCGATTCACCTGCCATCGGTGGGCGAGGGCATACGGTCGGATGCGTTGGAGGGAAAGTTCATCGGCGCGGTCCAGAAAATCTTCCAGCCGTTTCACCAGTAATGCATCCGTGCCCTGACGAATCAAGGCCTCGCTCAGAGACTTGAAGCGGGCACGTCCTGCCGGGCTTAATCCATGCGCACGCATGGTCTCGATCACTGATCCGCGCTTGTTCGCGATTCGATCATACAGGCGAAAGGCTTTTTCAAATCTTTTCCTCGCAATGACACCAATCGCCAGAGGCATTCCAAGCTGTACAAGAATATTACTGACGCCAAACCAGACCTTGTACGTGATACGTGTGCCGTTGTTGGGAAGCCGATCGAAATTGACCTGTGCGCGCATCGCATTCACAGGACCCTTACTATACTGCCGTGAAACTCCAAACGAATAAGGATAGGTCCACTCGAAAGGTTCCTCCTCCCATTCCACCCTGAAGATCGGCAGGCGCATCCGCATGTGCTTCTCACCTTTTATATTGCTCAACATATCCACCTCAGGCTGCCCGGTGTCGCGGTTGAATCGATTCGTATCTGCTGCAAAAGGCCAGATCGCTTCGGGAGGGGACTTTAGGTCCCATTGCCAGGAGAAGGGAAATTCTTTGGTCATGATAAATAGAAGATAGGTGTGGTCCGAATTTTACAGCCAATATCGTGAAATTATCATTGCGAACGTGAATAGGTTTTTACACCCATTAACAAGACCTTAACTTTTGTGAAATATCTTATGATATAGTCACTATCATGCCTGAAACCATTCTCGTCGTGGAAGACGAACCTGCTTTACGCGATACACTTTCCTACAACCTCAAAAAGAACGGATTCATCGTTGAAGTTGTAGGGGATGGACGCGCCGCCATCGACTCTGCACGCAAACTAAAACCTGATCTCATCGTCCTTGACCTCATGCTTCCTGAGATAGACGGCTTCGAAGTCTGCCGCATCCTCCGCAAGGAGATGACGATGCCCATCCTGATGCTCACGGCGCGCGACGATGAGATTGACCGTGTCGTGGGTTTGGAAGTAGGTGCAGATGACTACCTGGCCAAACCTTTTTCCATGCGCGAGTTAATGGCACGTGTCAAAGCACAATTGCGACGATCACGCTTAATGCGGGAAGAATTTGGCAAGTCAATTGAGACACAAATCAGGCATGAAAAACTGACGTTCGAAAATCTTGTGATCAATCTGACACGTCGCGAAGTGATACTCAATAACGAACCGCTGCCCTTCAAGCCGCAGGAATATGAACTTCTGCTCTTCTTTGCTGAACACCGGGGACAAATGCTCTCGCGTGAATTCATTCTGGAACGTGTGTGGGGCTGGGATTATGTTGGTGACAGTCGCACGGTGGATGTCCATGTAAGATGGCTGAGGCAAAAGATCGAGGAAAATCCCGCGGAACCGAAGCGGATTGTCACCGTACGAGGTGGCGGATATCGGTTTGAGGGATAATAGGAATTACGAACTAGAGCCATGAACTACGTCTCCATTTCAGTAATTATCCTGATCGTTCTCGCCGCGTGGTATGCATGGCAATACTACAAACTGCGCCGCGATGTATATGATTTTGCAAGCCAGGTGCGCACACAAGAAGTTACGACCGAAATTAGGGAACTCGAAAATCTTTCCAGTGCTGTAGCGTCTGTTATTTCAACCTTCAACTCACAACATGCAAGCCTGGAATCGGAACGCGCCCGCCTTGCCACCGTCCTGGAGCAGATGACGGATGGCGTGCTGATCGCTGATTCACAAGGTATCATCCAGTTTGCGAACCCGGCTGCAGGACGGCTCTTTCAAACATCCAATCCTGTCAGCCGAAGCATTGTAGAGGTTGTGCGGCATCATCAACTCGTTGAAGCGTGGCGTCGCTGCCAGCAGACACGTCAACTGCAAAGCGAATCGGTCGAACTCCCCACGCGTCATCAGTTCTTACAGCTTGTCGTTATTCCCGATCAGCATTCAACCGGAAGCCTTCTGCTCGCGCAGGACCTCACGCACATTCGCCGCCTCGAAACGGTTCGACGCGATTTCATCAGCAACCTCTCGCATGAACTCCGCACCCCGCTGGCATCGCTCAAAGCACTGGCTGAAACGTTGCAGGACGGTGCGCTGGAGGATCCACCTGCGGCGCGTCATTTTATTGGTCAGATCCAGACCGAGGTGGACGCGCTGACTCAAATGGTGACCGAGCTTTTGGAACTCTCGCGCATTGAATCGGGCCGTCTGGCTCTGGTTCGCAAGCCGGTCGCGGCTTGCCAACTGCTTGACTCAGCCTCCAGGCGGATGAAGCTCCAGACCGAGCGCGCAGGTATACATCTGCGCGTGGAATGTGACGACGATCTGCCGCAGGTAGAAATTGATCTGCAAAGGCTGGAGCAGGTGCTGGTCAATCTCATCCACAATGCGGTCAAGTTCACGCGCGAAGGTGGAGAGATCGTCCTTTTGGCGGAGGCAGGCAACGACTTCGTGCGCTTCGCCGTTCGTGATACTGGGATTGGTATTCCGGCAGATGATGTCCCGCGTATTTTCGAAAGATTCTATCGTGTCGATAAATCCAGAACCGGAAGTGGAACCGGGCTGGGCTTGTCCATTGCAAAACACATCGTCGAAGCCCATGGCGGAAAAATCTGGGTCGAGAGTCTAGAGGGACAGGGCAGTACTTTTTTCTTTTCGATGCCTGTGTAGGCATTGCATTTTTGTTTTGCGTTGGCAAGGTCACTGCAAAGCACAGGTTTGAGAGTCCATGCTATCCTAGGGGCATGGAAATATTTCTTGCCGTAACATTGATTGCACTAATGATTGTGCTCATCGCAGATACACGGCAGAAACAGCACGCCTTTCTGTGCCAGCAGAAAGACCCAACGGAGAAACACTGATCGAGCAAGAAATATTTCCTTCCCTCCTCCTTGTACAAGAGCCTGGATCTCCTCCCAGGCTCTTGTACATTTAAAGCAAGCAGGCTGTAATAGCGGGAATCGTTAACCAACTCTTAAACAGCCCTTGATATGACCTTAACTCCCATTTGCTACACTCCTACTATATATAAAGGAGAAACATGGGACTCGCTGACCTGCACATACATACCACTTACAGCTACGACGGCACCGCCTCTGTCCCGGCTGTTTTGACACGCGCCAAAACCATCGGGTTGGATGTTATTGCGATCACTGACCATAATGAAATCAAAGGCTCGTTGAAGGCATTTGATCTGGCACCAAAGTTTGGCATTGAAGTGATCCCCGGGATCGAGATTACAACAGCACAAGGTGACCTGCTTGCACTATTCGTAACAGAAAAAATTGAGCCGGGGCTATCGCTGATCGGAACCATAATAAGAGTCGGCGAGGCAGGTGGTATTTGCATTGCACCTCATCCAATGGCTCGAGGGGTCGGGATGAAAAGCCTGAGCAGGGCCTCAATTATTCAAGCATTGCATCACCCTCAAACTTTTCGGATTTTGATTGGGATTGAAACGTACAATGCCACTTCTCTCGACCGTGAGAGTAACCATAATGCCCGGAATCTTTTAGAAGAATGCCCTGGAATTGCCCAAGTGGGCAGTAGTGACGCACATGTATTGGAGACGATTGGCTCGGGTGCGACTGAGTTCTCAGGATCTACGGCGGCCGATCTGCTCGACGCGTTATGGCTCGGGGCGACTCAAGTTCACCAGGGTGTACAGCTTGGCTCGGCCCGTATACTGGGAACCTGGGCGCTTAATTATATGATTAGCACAGCGGCGCGAATAGCAGTGGCATATCCATGAAAAATAATTGAAAGTGTATGCTGAAAAATGGAATCAATTATTATCGCACTCCTATTTTTGTTCTTGACTGCGATATTTGGAGGAGATTTAAGATGGAAACGATTTTTCTTGTACTGATGATATTAAGCCTGATGGTTGTCTTTTCTGTAGATGCACATCAGAAGCGCCGCAGCTATTTGCTTCGGAAGAAATGAAAGGAGTTCCACATGTGGTGGTTATGCCTAAGCACATATCTTATCCTTGCCCTACTAGGATCCGTTATCTGTTGGACGTCTTTAGTAGCTGCAAAACGATGCGATGCCACAGAGGAGTCTTGACATCGCCTCGTGAGTCTTCTGAGTGACTGGCATTGAGTCCTGTAATCACCCCTGGATAAAGGACGCTTAAGAATGGAATCAATTGTTATTGCACTCCTGATCTTATTTTTGACAGCCATATTTCGAGGAGCTTAACGATGGAACTGATTTTTCTTGCACTGATGGTTGTAAGCCTGATAACTGTTTTCACTATTGATACGCGTCAAAAACGCCGCAAATTTTTGAATGAAAGTGGATAAATGACAAAACACATACTTGTAACAAATGACGATGGTGTGCTGGCTCCCGGTTTGCTTGCACTTACCCAGGAGATGAGGAAACTGGGCAAAGTCACCATCCTTGCCCCGGACCGGAACTGGTCGGGCGGCGGGCACGTCAAAACTCTCGACCGCGCCTTGCGCGTCAAGGAAGTCCGCCTTACCGATGGAACACAGGCTTTTGCCAGCGATGGCGCGCCATCCGATTGCGTTGCTTTGGCCACGCTTGGTTATTTCAAGGAACCTGTGGATATCGTTGTCTCTGGCATCAACGCGGGTGCAAACCTGGGGCACGATGTCACATATTCGGGGACGGTCACTGCTGCGATGGAGGCAGTTATTGCAGGCGTGCCTGGCGTCGCTGTTTCACTCGAAACAATGGATAACTACATTGGGGAACTCGATTATGCCCCCGCGGCACGCGCGGCATCGAAGGTTGTGCGCCAGGTATTGGAGAACGGCCTCGCGCACGAGATTCTGCTCAACGTCAACGTGCCTTCTCTGGCTGACGACAAAATCCGCGGCATTGCACTTACGCGGCAGGGATTGCGCGTCTATCACAGCCGCCTCGATGAGCGCATTGACCCGCGCAACAAACCCTACTATTGGATCGGAGGCGACGCTCCAACAGGTGTGCCGGAACGCGGCACAGATGTTGGAGCATTGGCTGAAGGTTTTGTTTCAGTCACCCCTCTTCAACTTGCTCTCACTGCCTACCGCGCAATCACAGATTTAAACACCTGGCATTGGGACGAATCCTCCTTTGAAACAACACTGCTGGAAACAAGGTCAGAAATGACACTACTTCGCAGTGATTAAGTTTCTTCTCCTCCTTACGTCTCCTGTGTGAGACAATGCCCGCTTCTGGTGAGAGGCGGGCATTTGTTTTTAATGATCCAGGCTGAAACCCTTAACAAAACGTTAACCTGTTCTTCTTCTGTCCTTAAAACCCCGCTGATAAGATTTCAAAGTATAAAAACAAGGAGAAAAATAGAAATGACCAAATTTGTTCGTTCGTTAATGTTCGTTCTGGTTCTGATGAGTTTCGTGCTCGCCGCCTGTGGCGGTGCTGCGACTGCCACTGAGGTACCTGTTGTTGAGCCCACTACCGCCGCAGCCGAGCCGACCGCCGCACCAGCGGAATCAACCGCAGCCCCCGTTGAAGATCCGATCGCTATGTATGCCCCCGACGCCGTTTCCGGTGACATTGTCAGCGCCGGTTCATCCACCGTCTTCCCACTTTCTGAACGCATGAAACAGCGCTTTGAAGAGGAAGGTTTCGCCGGCAACCTGACCGTTGATTCCATTGGTTCGGGTGCGGGTATCGAACGCTTCTGCGTAGCCGGTGAGACCGATATCGCCAATTCATCACGCAAGATCAAGGATAGCGAAATCGAATCCTGCACTGGTATTGGCCGCACCGTAGTTGAATTCCAGGTGGGTATCGACGCCCTTGCGGTTGTGGTAAGTTCCGAAAATGACTTCGTCACCGATGTGACCAAGGCTGAACTTGCCCAGATCTTCTCGAGCGCCGAGAAGTGGTCCGATGTGCGCCCTGAATGGCCCGCCGAGACCATCCTGCGCTTTAGCCCCGGCACCGACTCGGGCACCTTCGATTATTTCGTCGAAGCTGTCATGGGACCGGCCTTCCCGAATGCTGAAGGCAAGGCTGACCTTGAAGCTGGTGAAACCGCCATCCTTGAATCCACCGGCACCCAGTTCTCTGAAGATGACAATGTGCTTGTGCAGGGTGTGGAAGGGTCACCCTACGCCATTGGTTACTTCGGCTATGCCTATTATCAGGAAAATGCTTCATCTTTGAAGGCCCTGTCTGTGGATGGTGTTGTTCCCAGTGCAGAGAGCGCCGAATCCGGGGAATACCCAATCTCCCGCCCGCTCTTCATTTACTCCAGCACCGAGATCATGCAGGAGAAACCCCAGGTGAGCGCCTTCATCTACTTCTACATCACGAATGTTGTGGATGAAATCCTGGATGTTGGTTACTTCCCTGTCAGTGATGGCAAAGCCCAGGAAAATCTCGACGCCTGGAATGCCGCCCTGGATATGTAATCACGATCCTCATCATGTAAAGTCAAACCTTCCTTCTCCATCTGGAGAAGGAAGGCACTTTGTTGTAAGTCAGATAATCATGTTTTTCTTTTGAAAGGAGGTGCTTTCATGGCTGAACTCACATTGAAGAAAATTGACGGGAAAGCATCTGCAAATAGCTTGCGTCGTAAGCCGCGTTGGGGGGAAACGATCATTCAAGGGTTGTTATTTTTCAGCGGTTTTTTCTCCATATTTGTAACGCTCGGCATTGTTTATGAGCTTGGAAAAGAGGCCTTGCTTTTCTTCCAAATGCCAGAGGTAAATCTGTTAGCCACGTTGACAACCACCGAGTGGAAACCGCATGTTGGCAAGTTTGGCATCTGGCCCCTGTTGAATTCCACAATGATGACGACACTGATCGCCATGGCAATCGCCATCCCGCTGGGGATGAGTGTGTCCATATACTTGAGTGAGTATGCCAGCCCAAAAGTACGAAATATTCTAAAACCCATTCTGGAAGTGCTGGCCGGGATACCCACCATCGTTTACGGGTATTTTGCTTTAACGTTCATGACTCCCCTTCTGCGTGAGATTTTCGGCAAGGATGTTGTTCAAATTTACAACACATTGTCGGCGGGTTTGGTCATGGGAATCCTGATCCTGCCTCTGATCACATCCATGACTGAGGATGCCTTGAGTGCAGTCCCCCGTTCGCTGCGGGAGGCAGCCTATGCCATGGGGGCAACAAAACTGGAAGTGGCATTGCAGATCGTGGTCCCTGCGGCTCTTTCCGGCATTGCTGCGGCCATCATCGTTGGCATCTCGCGTGCAATTGGTGAGACGATGATCGTGGCAGTGGCTGCCGGTGCCGGACCCAACTTCACCTTCAGTCCTTTTGTGGGTGCCGAGACCATTACCGGGCACATTGTGCGAATCTCGGGCGGCGACCTGAGCTATGACTCGATAGACTACAACAGCATTTTTGCGCTTGGGCTATTCCTGTTCGTGGTCACCCTTGTTCTCAACATCATCAGCCAGGCAATTGTGCGACGCTTCCGTGAGGTGTACGAATGAAGGAAAAAGCAGTTATCCAGGGATTTACCAATAATCTCAGCGCGCGCAACCGTAAAGGTGTGATCTGGAACTTTATTTTTAAGGCATCCACAGTGGTCGGTATCATTGCATTGATCGCGCTCATGCTCAACGTCATCAATAGTGCCTTCGGGTATGTGGCGTATGAGGCCAGGGTTGATCCCGATACGCTCACGGTAAATGGTACAGCGGTGGAGGATCAAAGCAGGGAACAGTTGATAGCGCTTCTTCAATCCACTCTTTCCAGTGGTGCATACAATAAACTGAACAATGAAAAATCATTTGATGACAGGTCGCGCGAGGAGGTTTATCAACTGGTTGTGGAAAGGATCATCCGGCCAAAGGTTGTGGAGGTATGGGATCTCTGGCCATCGTTAACCCAGGCAGATGAGATCCGTGCCACAATCGCACGCGATTATCCCAGGGCAGAATTGGATTTCGTCTCCTGGCTTACCACTGATTTCGTGACACGGCCGCAGACCAGCGAGCCTCTGACGGCTGGCGTTCGGACCGCGATTCTCGGATCACTGTGGACCATTCTATTCACGATTTTGCTCGCCTTTCCCATCGGTGTGGGAGCCGCCATTTATCTGGAGGAATACGCTTCAGAGAACTGGTTCAACCGAATTATCCAGACCAACATCAATAACCTGGCAGGTGTGCCATCCATTGTATATGGGATTCTGGGACTGGCTATTTTTGTCCGCACGCTGGAACCGCTTACGAGCGGCGAAGTGTTCGGATTGGTGAACCCAACCACAGCGAATGGAAGAACCGTTCTCTCGGCCGGTCTCACTCTGGGCCTGCTCGTGCTTCCGATCATCATTATCAACGCCCAGGAGGCCATCCGCGCGGTACCCCGATCGCTGCGCAACGCAAGTTATGGGGTCGGTGCGACCAAGTGGCAGACCGTCTGGTCACATGTCCTGCCGAATGCCATGCCCGGCATTCTGACCGGGACCATCCTCGCCGTCTCGCGCGCCATCGGTGAGACAGCCCCGCTGGTTGTGGTCGGCGCGTCGACTGCCATCAGCTTCGACCCATCGTCGCCCTTTTCAAAGTTCACCACACTCCCCATCCAAATCTATCAGTGGACATCGCGTCCACAGGATGAATTTCAAAGCCTTGCCGCAGCATCCATTCTTGTACTTCTTGTATTACTACTGGGCTTGAATGCCTTCGCTGTCATCTTGCGCAATCGCTTCAGCAGGAGATTCTAGGAATGATAACAAGCACGGAAGAGAAATACATTATCGAAACCCGGGACCTTGATATTTACTACGGCAGTTTTAAGGCCGTGACAGATGTCAACCTCAAGGTTGAAAGAAATGCAATCACAGCGATCATTGGTCCCTCGGGCTGCGGGAAATCGACCCTGTTGCGCGCGTTCAACCGTATGAACGAGCTGTTCGCCGGCACATCCATCCAGGGCGAAGTGACCTTTAACGGGCAGGATATTTATGCCAAAGATGTGGATCCTGTTGAGGTCCGCTACCGCATCGGAATGGTGTTCCAAAAGCCAAACCCATTCCCCAAGAGTATCTACGAAAACATTGCATGGACCGCCCGCATTCATGGCTACAAAGGCAGGATGGATGAACTGGTGGAGGGCGCCCTAAAACAGGCCGCGCTCTGGGATGAAGTAAAAGACAAACTGCATCAATCCGGTTTGTCCCTTTCCGGCGGACAACAACAACGTTTGTGCATTGCGCGTGCCATCTCGATCAAACCCGAAGTCATCCTGATGGATGAACCCGCATCTGCCCTTGACCCGATTGCCACACTCAAGATCGAGGAGCTGATGCAGGAGCTCAAAAAACAATACACGATCGTGATCGTGACCCACAACATGCAGCAGGCCGCCCGCTCATCAGATTATACAGCCATGATGATGCTTTCCGGCGAAGGTGAACGCTCAGGCACCGTGATCGAATTTGACGATACGAAAAGGATCTTCACCAATCCCAAAGACAGGCGTACAGAAGATTATGTTACGGGCAGGTTTGGGTAGGCAATAAGGAGGCAGGATGAACAAGGCAAGAGTATTATTTCTTTGCACCGGCAATTCGGCACGCAGTCAAATGGCCGAGGCATTCTTAAGGGTATATGCCGGTGATCACTTTGAAATTTATAGTGCAGGCATGGAACCGAAGGGTTTTATTTTGCCAGATGTGTTGACAGTAATGAAGGAACGCGGATTGAATATGGCAGGACAGTCATCCAAAAGCGTTCAGGAATATCTGGGGAAAATGATCTTTGCACATACAATAACCGTCTGTGGAGATGCGGAGGAAAATTGCCCGGCCATCTTCCTCAATATGGGAAAACATGAGCATTGGCCTTTTGAAGATCCAGCTACATTTCGGGGCAGTGATTCAGAAAGGCTTGAAGCCGTACGTGTTGTACGAGACCAGATCGACCAACGCATCATACAATGGCTCCAGGAACAGAATATTCAACCCGCATTATTATCTCAAGCTAATTCGAAATGAAATGGTTTCTGTTACAATTAATAAACAATCCCAAACATTGTGGGATAAGAGGTCTTTATGGTAAGAAAAACATTTGAGTCTGAAATCCAGCAGGTAAAAGATAATGTGCTTATTCTGGGAAGCATGGTGGAGAAGGCTTTACTGGATGCAGTGGAAGCTCTCAAGAAACGCGATATCAAAGCCGCCGAAAAGATATTCATCGAAGATAGAGAGATCAATCGGAAACGCTTTGAGATCGAAAACCACCTGATGGTGTTGATCGCTACCCAACAACCCATGGCACATGACCTGCGATTGCTGGCTTCCTCCATGGAGATCATCTCCGAGCTGGAGCGCATGGGCGATTATGCCAAGGGTATCGCCAATATCAACATTCGGATGGGGGACGCGCATCTGCTCAAGCCCCTGATTGATGTGCCTCGAATGGCGCAAAAGGGCGCCGACATGTTGCACCGCTCCCTGACCGCATTTGTGAACGAAGATGTGGAGACTGCGAAAAAACTTCCCATGGAAGATGACGAAGTGGACGCGCTGTATAACCAGATCTACCGCGAACTGATGACCTTTATTATCGCCGACCCCAAGGTGATCGAGCGAGCAAACTGGCTATTGTGGGTTGCCCATAACCTGGAACGTTTTGCCGACCGTGTGACGAACATCTGTGAACGCACCATTTTCATCGCCACAGGTGAAATGACGGAGATCAAATCCACGGACGATGAGTTCTGGGAACAACAAAGAAAAGACAACAAGTAATGAAAATCCGCTGATAAACATCAGCGGATTTTTTATATTCTCAGCTCGCAACAAAATCAACCCATTTTTCCCGTGATATAGGCTTCCGTCAACTCGTGCTTGGGTCTTGTAAACATGGTCTCCGTTGGTAAAAACTCCACCAGTTCTCCGAGCCAGAACAACCCCGTGGAATCTGATACCCGCGCAGCCTGCTGCATATTATGCGTGACAATCACAATAGTATAGTTTTTCTTTAATTCCGCGATCAATTCCTCCACACGCAGAGTGGCAATCGGATCGAGTGCAGACGTGGACTCATCCATCAGGATCACCTCGGGCTGCACAGCAACAACGCGTGCGATGCACAGTCTCTGCTGCTGGCCGAGTGAAAGCCCCAGCGCGTCGGACCTCAAATCATCCTTCACTTCATCCCACAGCGCCGCGGCGCGCAGCGAAGTCTCCACGACTTCGTCCATCTTGACATCCATGCCCATCACACGCGGACCAAAGGCCACATTATCATAGATGGACTGTGGGAACGGGTTCGGCTTCTGAAATACCATCCCCACCCGCTGTCTGAGCGTGACCACATCCATATCTTCATCGTAGATGCTCTTCCCGTTCAACCGGATTTCTCCATCCACGCGGGTGCCGCTGATCGTATCGTTCATCCGATTTAGACAGCGCAAAAAAGTGGATTTGCCACACCCGGAGGGACCGATCAACGCCGTCACTTTGCGGGGCTCGACCTCCAGGTTGATATTTGAAAGTGCCTTTGTAGGGCCGTAGTAAAAGTCCAGTTTTTGAACAGAGAAAGCAGATTGTGTGGAAGCCATGGTCTTGATTTTATCAAAGAAGAGGGAAAATCTGAAAAAGAGAGTATATCAATTACTTCGACCTGCGGGCTGTTGACTTGTGTACGCATCCTCCTGCGACTATAATTCACCCAATGAAACGCACTGTAGCCATCCTTCTTCTTTCCATTTTGTTTCTTACATCATGCGGTCCCGCCTCATCGTCGGAGACCGCATCTGATTCTCCGGCCGTATATATCGAGAACAAAGGTTCCGACACCATTGTCAACCTTGCGCTGGCGTGGGCGGAAAAATATCAAAGTGACCACCCGAATATCCGCATATCGGTGACAGGCGGAGGTTCCGGGACAGGAATCGCATCGCTCGTTAACGGGACCGTGGATATCGCCAACGCGTCCCGCCAGATTAAGCCGGAGGAGATCGATGATGCGAAATCCAATGGCATTGAACCGGTGGAACATATGATCGCACGTGATGCCATTGCGGTCATTGTGAACCCCGAAAACCCTGTCCACGAATTAACCCTGCAGCAGATCTCAGACATTTACAGTGGCAAAATTGCAAACTGGCAGGAAGTGGGCGGCGAAGACAGGCCCATTGTGCGCCTCTCACGCGAGACCAATTCCGGCACGCATGTTTATTTCCTTGAAACTGTTTTACGTTTGGGAAGCAAGGAAGATAAAACGCTCTTCTCCACTGATACATTGCTGCTCCCCTCATCTGAAGGCATTATTGCGGAGGTGCGCCAAAACCCCAATGCAATTGGCTATGATGGCCTTGGTTATGTGCCAAAGGATCTAAAGACGATCGCGATTGCAGAACAGGAGGGCGGGGCGTATGTGCTGCCTTCGATCCCGACTGTGAACGATAAAACATATCCCATTGCCCGCGACCTGTATATGTATACGGATGGCGAACCAAGTGGTGTGATAAAAGAATATCTGGATTGGATCCTGTCACTCGAAGCACAGGAGATCGTCGCGGAACTTGGTTTTGTACCTGTCAAGTAAGGGCGGGATAACCCCGCCCCAATGCAATGGAGACCTATGGAAAAATCGTTAAACTGGCGTGAATTTTTTATCACCCGTCTCATCAAGGCATCCGGGTATTCAGCCATACTCTTTGTTGCTTTGATTTTTTTCTTTCTTATGCGCGAAGGCCTGCCAACTCTTGGCGAAGTGGAACTATCATCACTTCTTGGCAGTCGCTGGTATCCCATCGAAGATTATTTCGGCATCCTGCCCCTCATCACAGGCTCCATCATTATCACATTCGGCGCAGCACTGATTGCCGTTCCATTCGGGATCGGTACAGCCATCTACATCTCAGAGATCGCGCCGCGCTGGATGCGTGAGATTCTCAAGCCTCTGGTGGAGCTGCTGGGTGGACTTCCCTCCGTCGTTTTGGGGTTTCTCGGTTTCCTCGTCCTCGCTCCATTTTTACGCGTCTTTCTGGACCTGCCCACGGGTCTGACCGCCCTGGCAGGTTCCCTGCTCCTGGGCGGGATCGCGGTGCCGACAGTCGTATCGGTTGCGGAGGACGCGCTGGATGCCGTGCCGCGTGCCTATCGTGAAGGCGCCTGGGCATTAGGCGCAACGCGCTGGCAGACCATCTGGCGAGTGACGTTACCCGCGGCCAAATCAGGTGTGCTGACCGCAGTGATGCTCGGGATCGGACGCGCGATTGGCGAGACGATGACTGTGATGATGGTTACCGGGAACGCACCTGTGCTGGCTATAAAGCTTGGCAGTATTTTTTCACCCGTCCGCACCATGACCGCCACCATTGCAGCAGAGATGGGTGAAGTTGCAAATGGCAGCACACATTATCATGTGCTCTTCTTCATCGGCATGGTCTTATTTCTGATTTCCATGGGCGTGAACATCGCCGCATCATCGGTTGTCTTCCGGGCGAAGAAACGCGCGGAGAGGATCCTGTCGTAATGATGAACCGCATGTTTTCCTCTAATCGTCATCTTGTCCAACGCGTGGGATTTATATTCATCACGTTAATGGCAGTAGCAACCGTTGTTCCCATTGTTGCGGTTATCATCTATATTCTTATTCAAGGTCTGCCAGCCATCTCGCTCGAATTTCTGACAGGCTTTCCACACGATGGAATGCGCGCAGGTGGAATTCTGCCCGCCATCATCGGGACCATTTATCTCACCATTGGTACAGCCATATTCTCCGTCCCGCTGGGAATAGCCGCTGCCATCTATCTTTCAGAGTATGCATCAGACACGCCGCTCACGCGTATCATCCGCATCGCGATCATCAACCTCGCTGGCATTCCATCCGTGGTGTATGGATTGTTTGGCCTGGGATTATTCGTCCTCTTTTTGAACATGGGAACATCCATTCTCGCCGCATCCCTCACGCTTTCGATCATGACCCTGCCCGTCATTATCAGTACCGCTGAGGAAGCGTTGCGTTCCGTGCCGCAGGCGTTCCGCACAGTAAGCATCTCCCTTGGCGCGACCCGCTGGCAGACCATCCGCCGTATTGTATTGAAGGAAGCCCTGCCCGGAATTCTGACAGGCGTCATTTTGGGTCTTGAACGCGCTGCAGGCGAGACAGCCCCGATCCTGTTCACCGGCGCGGCCTTCTTCCTGCCGCGGCTCCCCCATTCTCCATTTGACGCGACAATGGCGCTGCCCTATCATCTCTTCGTCATCTCGACACAGGTCCCTGAGATGCCAATTAAGATCCAGTATGGTACAGCGCTTGTATTGCTCACATTCGTGTTGACCATGAACATGATTGCAACGGTCATCCGCGCACGAGCAAGGGCAAAACGACAATGGTAATCCACATGGGTGATCGAGTAGTTTTGAGCGTAAGCGAGAAACGTATCGAGATCACCCGTTGCATGAAAATTTGCGTCGAATGGCTGGTCTCGATACGGCGGGCGAACACCGCCTACTCGACCACCGAGTAATCATCAGATGAATAAAATAATCATAGAAAACCTATCATTACAATACTCCGACGGCACAGAGTCGCTGCGCGGCATCAGCCTGGATATCCGCGAGAAAGCGGTGACTGTGCTCTTTGGTCCCGCGGGAGGCGGCAAGTCCACGTTGCTGCGTTGTCTGAACCGGCTCAACGACCTCACGGAAGTCAAAGCCTCTTCCGGGCAGATCCTGATCGATGGTGTAAATATACTGGACCCGAAAACAGATGTCATCGCCCTGCGCCGCAAAGTTGGCATGGTGTTTGCGCGTCCTGTAGTTCTGCCGATGAGTATCCGCGAGAACCTCACCTATGGCCTGGAACTCGCGGGCGAAAAGCGCCGATCCAGGCTGGATGAAGCCGTCGAACGAAGCCTGAAGCTGGCAGCCATTTGGGACGAAGTCAAAGACCGGCTGGATTCTCCTGCGGTCGCTCTCTCCGGTGGCCAGCAACAGCGCGTCTGCCTGGCGCGCGTGCTTGCCTTGCAGCCTGAAATCGTCCTGCTCGATGAACCGACATCAGGACTAGACCCGATCTCGACAGGTAAGGTGGAAGCCGCCTTGCAGGAACTCAAGAAGGAATACACGATCATTCTTGTGCCTCATTCAGTACAACAGGCCGGGCGTACTGCTGATTACGCGGCGTTTTTCCTGCAAGGTGAATTGATCGAATACGGGGAAGGCAAGTCACTTTTCACCGCTCCCAGGCAAAAACGGACGGAAGATTACGTCACCGGGAGATTTGGTTAAACATTCATCGCGCCGGGCGAAGATCATTAAATCTTGCGAAGGCTGTCCTGAAAGGACGTGAGCCTTCGCAAGATTTGTAAAGGAAAGCATCAGTGAACAGTCCATATGATATTCTGTTTGAAACGGTTCGGATCGGTCCAGTCGTGGCCCCGAACCGTTTTTATCAAGTGCCGCATTGCAACGGATTTGGTCATCGCATGCCACGGGCGCTGGCAGCCATGCGCGCTATGAAGGCAGAGGGTGGCTGGGGTGTGGTTTGCACCGAGGAAGTGGAGATCCATCACTCGAGCGATCTCTCACCCTATCTTGAAGGACGCTTATGGGATGACGGTGATGTCCCCGCGCTGGCATTGATGGCAGAATCGGTTCACAGACATGGTGCACTCGCAGGGATCGAGCTTTCCTATAACGGATACGATGCTTCGAATTTGTACTCACGCGTCCCATCCCTCGCGCCAACTTCCATGGGGACGATTGGCGGTTCAGGATATGAGCCTGTGCAGACCCGCCGCATGGACAAGGAGGATATATGCAACGTGCGCAAGTGGCATCGCGACGCAGCACTGCGCGCCCAACGCGCAGGTTTTGACATTGTCTATTGCTACGCGGCGCATGGCATGACAGCCGCGATCCAATTTATTTTAAAGCGCTACAATGACCGCACCGATGAATATGGCGGCAGCCTGGAAAATCGTGTGCGCTTTTTTCGCGAGCTGATTGAGGAAACAAAAGAAGCGGTTGGCGACACATGCGCGGTGGCTGTCCGTTTTGCTGTGGACGAGTTGCTTGGCGAAGATGGGCTCACGCATCAGGGCGAGGGCCATGATGTTGTTGCGATGCTGGCGGAGCTGCCCGACCTATGGGATGTGAACATCAGTGGCTGGAACAACGATTCAATCACGTCCCGTTTTGGGAAGGAAGGACACCAGGAGAAATACATCTCGTTCGTCAAACAGCTGACCACGAAACCTGTCGTCGGTGTGGGACGTTATACATCGCCCGATTCAATGGTCTCTGCGATCCAGCGCGGCGTAATGGACATGATCGGCGCGGCCAGACCTTCCATTGCCGATCCGTTCCTGCCGAACAAAATCAGGGAGGGACGTATCGAAGACATCCGCGAGTGCATCGGCTGCAATATCTGTGTGACAGGTGATACACGCTATGTCCCCATTCGATGTACACAGAACCCCACCATGGGCGAAGAGTGGCGGCGCGATTGGCATCCTGAACGTATTGCGCCAAAGAAGAGCAATCAGGAAGTAATGATCGTCGGGGCGGGACCTGCCGGGCTGGAAGCAGCGCGGGCACTGGGTCAACGCGGCTATGAGGTAACCCTGCTCGAGGCGCGCAGGGAGCCTGGCGGGCGCGTGATCCGCGAATCCGCGTTGCCGGGGTTGAACGAATGGCGCCGCGTGGTGGACTGGCGAATGACGCAGATCAGGAAGATGAGCAACGTAACGCTCTATCCATCCAGCCCGCTGACTGCCGAAGAGATATTGGAAACGGGCTCGCAGAACATCATCATTGCCACGGGTGCAGCATGGCGGCGCGACGGGATGGGTCGGACATTGCAAAAACCCATTCATGGATATGATCTGCAGAATGTATTTAATCCTGATGATTTGATGGATACGGAAAAGGTAATTGGTTCCACAGGAATGATTCGCAATAATTTGGTAAATGGTAATTGGTTAATTTATGACGACGATCATTACTACATGGGCGGAGTACTTGCAGAGTTGCTTACCAGGCAGGGATGCAACGTCACTCTCGTTACGCCAGCGCCGATAATTTCGTATTGGTCACAATTTACTTTGGAACAGGAGCGCATCCAACACAAGTTGATGAAACTGGGTGTGAAGTTATATCCGCAGACTCTGTTGAGTGAAATTGGAAATGATTGTGTCAGGTTGATAAATACGATTTCGGGAGAGAATGTTGAATTGCCGCGTGATGGGGTGGTGCTGGTGAGCGATCGTATTTCAAACGATTCGCTTTATTATGAACTCAAGCCCGCGCTGGAAGTGGGCAAAATAAATTCGTTACGCGTCATTGGGGACGCAGAAGCACCGAACATCATCGCACAGGCAGTGTTCTCAGGTCATCTCGCAGCGAGGGAGTTTGAGGAGGAAAAAATTGAGGGAACACCATTCAAGGTGGAGAGAATGATCTAACAGAGCAGGGACTGGCAGCTGCCAGTCCCTGCTCTGTTATCACCACACCCGTTCCAAATTCGGGTTATCGAGCGGCTTGCGTCCCACCTTTGGCATGTCGATCCATTCGCCGTGCACTTTCACCCGTACTACGTCGCCCGTGAAATCGGTCACCGTGCCGCCGTTGTTGTTGAACAGCCACGATCCCACTGCATAAATATCCACAGGGACACCCAGCTTCTCGAACCTGCGGATCTTCTCTGGATTGAACCCGCCCGACACGACAATCTTAACTTTGCGACAATACTGACGCGCTGCCTCTTTCCAAGCCGAGGGGATGCTCCAGTTTTCTGACGCTGAATCCAGTCCCTGGCGGACGTTGAAAACGAGGCGTGGGTTCACGCCCAGGTCCAGGGCGGGATCCCCCAGGGGTGCAACAGAGATGTCGCGCTGATTTCCACCTGTGTCCAGCCGCACGCCATATAACAAATATTTCTCTGCTTCGGCTTGGTCACCCAGGTGACACAGTTCCTGATATTTTCTGAACATCACTTCGATCACTCGCAAGGTATCGCGCACAGAGTCATTATTGAAATCCACAAGTGCAATACGTGGGATATGCGCAGGCAGGATGCGTGAGAACTGCATCATGGCCTCCGCTGTATCGCCAAGGAAGGATGCAATCGCGGCATGGGCAACTGTCCCGCCGCCTGCGCCGCCCCACCAGTCCCCCTGAGCATCGGTCGAAACGAACGATCCGATCTGTTGCGAGAAGTCCATGTTAAAGCGCTGGATGGCAATATTGTAGGCATATCCATCCGCAGCCTGGACTTCATGCATATCAAAACGCGCCGGGAAGAAGAGGACAGGCTTGCCGCGTGCTGCCATGAGAGTTTCATACACGTTTGTCGCCACGCGGCTGGAGCGGGTCAGCACACCCAGTGTTGGAGTTTCGAGCAATGCAAAATCGCGGTAACGCCCGCGCACCTTAAGGACAGGTTCAGCATTCAACGGATTCCCATCTGACTTTACAACGACCCCATCATGGACCGCCCACACTTCCAGGGTACCTGAAGTATCAATGAATTCATTACCGTCCCAATAGCCTGTGCAATGCCTGAGCATTTCCAGAGACTTATCCACACCTACCACAATGGTATTCCCATTCCGTCGCGTGAACCACTGCATTTCCACTTCGATATCACCAACGGCGATGCCATCGGGCGAAATATTTGCAGGCAGGTTGTGATGTGAGCCCGAATAGGTGTAGGTCTCCGATGCGAGGGTGGTCAGCATGCGGCCAATGTTCTCGAAGTATTTGTCTGAGTACCAGCCCCGGCGCATGCGTTCAATATCGAGTTTAAAAGTCTCGTTAGTCAGGCGTTTATTATCAAAGATGGACATAAGATTTCCGATTTACGATTTTCGATTGAGATTAGAGATCGGAGATGGATTGGGTGGATCGAATGATGTTCATTCCTGCTTTTGCGAATCGTTCGTAGGCTGCATCTGCCGCATCGGTGTGGTCCACCACACCAGGGACTACTACAGGCGAAGTGCAATCCTCGAGCAGATACACTTTCTTCGCCAGCTCAAGATCAGTGAGGGCAATATCCTCGAGCAAGTCGGAAACTGTCCATGCGACGCAATGACTCTTGGCCTGCCCCGCGATGACCAATCGGTCGCATTCCTGTAATTGCTGTATGAATTTCTGATCGTGCTTCCCCAACAGTTCGTCCATGGGGCCCGTCCGCACTTCCGGGCCGATGACTGAATAGTTTTCTGTGAAGGGTCTGGCCCCTTTGGTTACGATATCCACCTGTGCGACGCGCGCGATGGAATGAAAAAAGATCGCCTCTTCAATGCAGGAGACAAGGGCATGCCCAATGCCTCCAAGCATGGCATGATAGGGCCAGATGGTCAGCGCGTATTTTCCACTTTTCTGCAACTGTTCCGCATAATGGATCATCATCTGCTGCCCATACTCTGGAGCGATATCAAATTGAGATGCAAGAGCAGGGTTGAACTCCCAGGTGCCCTCGCGCAGTTCAGATATATGGATGTCTGTATAAGGCGCGGGATGATTCCCATCCCTGTCCATGAAGAAAATCGCGTGAAAAAGCTGCATCACCATGTGTGTGTCCATCGTGGCGGTGATGTGGGTGATATTCCCCAGATTGCGATAGATGAATTCAGCGAGACGGACGTTATCTTCGACGGCTCCACGTCCAGTGCGGCCACCCACGTAGAGTTCGAACTCCGGGATGCAAAAGGTGTTTTGCACATCGATCAGCATCAGCCAGGTTTTGCTCGAATCAGCGGAGACAGGTTCCAGCTTGTGTTGCTCCGCCCAGTCCCGCGCCTGGTGCGCGCGCTCTTCGTATGGAATACGCCAGACGGAGCCAACGGTCTTTGAGTCAAAAAAAGCGGGTATGGGTAAGGGGGGAAAATTCATTGGGTTTCCATTTCAACCTTTTACAGGCAGGACTGATTTCATTGTAGTCAGGCCGTTTTTTCTGTCAAGTGTAACACCCTGTAGTTGACTTTTTTGGCTGAAACCTTTACACTTTGAAGGACGTCATAAATGACTGAAGGAATTCTTACGTGCCCAGTGAGTGTTCCAGCAAGTTCGATAATTTGAAAATAAGATGCAATTTTTGGAGGAGAAGTTATGACATCACAGTATCAGCTAATCATGCGATCAGGCCCCACTCCCGGCGCGGCATTCATTTTGGATGGCGATCAGATTACGATCGGGCGCGATTCCACGAATGGGATCACGATCAATGATGCTGAGATTTCACGCCGGCACGCACGCCTCACCTTCCAGGGTGGCAAGTATATTGTGGAGGATCTTGGCTCAACCAATGGGACGTTTGTCAACGGCCAGCGGCTGGCGGGACCACGTGTGTTGAAAACGGGAGAAGTCGTTTCGTTCGGCGAGCAAATTGTGCTGGTCTTTGAGGCTACCAACTTTGACCCCGGCGCAACCATAGTTTCGCCCCGTGCTGCGGCGGTCCCATCTACATCAAGACCGATTGCCATTCCGCCGCCCCCGCCCGTTGAGTACGCTGGAAGCGTGCCCGCAAGCCCGGTGTCAACAACGTCTGAGGAGCTTGTTGTTGTGGAAAGAAGGTTCGCCGGTCCACTGCCCATTGCCATTGGCGTGGGCACGTTGTTGTTCCTGTGCATGTGTGGCATGTTCTTCTGGTGGGTCGATGCCACCTTCCGCTGGTGTGTATTCTTCCCCTTCCTGACAGGTTGCCCATAATATAGAGCCATTACCCCGCGAGTTTTATGCTCGCGGGGTATTTTTGTTTAAACGCTGCAAAACTTCCTGGCCTGACTACACAGCGCCACGTACACGTTACATAGGCACAGCCAAAGCCAAAGTTGGTTTTGGTGGCTGCAATTTATGGGAAAAGTTGAGCAATTGATGAGACAAGCGGTAGAATATGGATATCCTGGAGATTTCTGAATGGAAGAAAAACTTGTTTCATCCCCACGCTGGAGTTCGACAACCAAATTACTCGTAGGGCTCGTCCTTATTGGCATCATCGCATTTTTGATGAACCGTTTTGGAAGCCTGATTCCGCCGCTGCTGATGATCTTTATCATTGCCTATCTGTTCCATCCCATGACGGGGCTCATGGCAAACGGATTGGGAATCTCGTGGAAGGCAGCGGTCAACATCCTTTACTTGGTGATCCTCATCAGCCTGATCGGCTTGCTGACCCTCGGAGGCATCGGCCTTGTACAACAGGTGCAGAGCCTTATCACCCAGCTGCAGACCATTATCGCTGACCTGCCGGGCCTGCTTGAGGATCTTTCAGGCCAGGTCTTCCAGTTGGGCCCCTTAAAACTGGACTTCCGCACCATGGAACTGCAGGCCATCACCCAGCAATTGCTCTCTTTCGTCCAGCCGCTGTTGGGACGCACAGGCAATCTCGTTGGCGCGATCGCAGGGGGCGCGGTGAATATCTTCGGCTGGATGTTCTTTGTGTTGATCGTCTCATACTTTGTGATGAGCGAAAGCAATGGGTTGAGGGGCGACCTGATCAAGATCGACCTGCCCGGCTATTCGGAAGACTTGCGTAAACTGGGGAATGAATTAAGCCGCATCTGGAACGCCTTCCTGCGCGGGCAGATCTACATCTTCATCCTCACGCTCATCATCTACGTAATCCTGCTTTCAGTACTCGGTGTCCGATACGCCCTGGGTCTGGCGCTGATGGCCGGCCTGGCGAAATTCCTGCCCTATATTGGTCCCGCCATTACATGGGTGGTCATGGCGCTGGTTACACTTTTTCAGGCAACCAGGCCTTTCAACATGGAGCCACTGGCCTATATGGCGCTTGTAGTAATTCTTTCGCTCATCATTGATCAGATCATAGACAATATCGTCACGCCGCGCCTCATGGCGCAATCGCTGCGGGTACATCCTGCGGCTGTGTTGGTCGCCGCACTGGTCGCAGCAAATTTACTTGGCATTTTGGGAGTGGTGATCGCCGCTCCCTCACTCGCATCCCTGACACTTCTCGGGCGTTATATGATACGCAAGATGTTCGATCAGGATCCCTCCCCTGCGTGGGAATCCGTACCGCAAGCGCCTGTCGGCAGGGAATGGATGGTGCGCCTCAGGCAATTACGCCGATCGCTTTCAAGAAATCGCAAGGATAAATAATTTTCAACAAGGAGAAATCAAATGAATAGTAATAATAGTAACGAGCCACAGACCGAAACCATTGCCGAGACCGACAACTTCCTGGCATGGAAGGCTGAAGAACCGGATGGTGAAACCACCTACCACGTCGAACTGAACAACGTTACGGTACATTTCTTTGAAGAAGAGTGGAATGAATTCCTGCAACTGGTCCGAAGCCTGAAGTAATTCACTGATCACATACCTGGTTGGAGAATGCCGCTGTCTTCTGAGCAGCCGTTCTCCAACTTCCTTCTAACGAAGCCATTCCATTGAAGCAAGAGATCTAATGAAACTACTAAATGCCATCACCGATGTGCGTGGGATTGAAGTTGGGCATGCACAGGATGAAAACGCACTAACCGGCTGCACCGTGATCCTGTGCCGTGAAGGGGCAGTGGCAGGTGTGGATGTGCGCGGAGGCGCGCCTGGCACGCGCGAGACTGATCTGCTCAGCCCGATCAACCTGGTTGATAAAGTCCATGCGGTGGTGCTGGCGGGTGGTTCCGCGTTCGGTCTGGATGCAGCCTCCGGCGTAATGCGTTATCTCGAAGAAAATAAAATTGGATTTAATACCGACGCTGCAAAAGTTCCCATTGTCCCCTCGGCAATCCTCTATGACTTGAACCTCGGCCGCGCGGATGTTCGGCCGAATGCCGCCATGGGGTATCGCGCTGCAAAGTCAGCTTCATCCATAGTCCCTACAGATGGGAACGTGGGCGCGGGTACGGGAGCATCCGTTGGAAAAATGTTCGGCCCCAGTCTATCCATGAAGGCTGGCCTGGGAACCGTCAGCATGGACGTTGGCGGCGGAGTCACTGTCGGCGCGTTGGTGGCGGT
>JANMSY010000545.1:0-1643 GCA_031389865.1 Anaerolineales bacterium
GCGCACGCGGTCTGGGTCAACGCTGAGGAGATAGAGGTCTTCGCCAAACATAACTGCGGCGTGGCACACTGTCCCACTTCAAATATGCGACTCGCTTCGGGCATCGCGCCGATCAAGGAATACCGCGCGGCAGGCGTCAACGTGGGCCTGGGCGTGGACGGCTCCGCATCCAATGACGGGTCACACCTGCTCGCTGAGGTCCGCAATGCGATGCTGGTCTCGCGCCTCAAGGAGGGCATCACTGGCTTCTCCGCTTCCCCCTCTCCCAATGGGAGAGGGCAGAGTGAGGGGCGCAAATTGATGACCTCACGCGAAGCGTTATATCTCGGCACACGCGGCGGCGCGGCAGTATTGGGTCGCACCGATATCGGAAGTTTGGAAGCGGGCAAATGCGCCGACTTCTTCGCCATCAACCTGAACCGCCTCGGGTTCGCTGGCATGCATGACCCCGTCTCCGCGGTTGTGTTTGGCCAATCCGTCAATGCAGATTACACCGTTGTGGGCGGCAAATTCGTTGTCAGGGAAGGACAATTGGTCACTGTTGATGAACACAAGTTGATCGAGAAACATAATAAAGCTGCGAAAAGGTTGTTAGCGCGCTGAGCGGAAAGAGCGTAGTGAAAGCAGTCGAAGCGGGATTGCTTCGCAGAGTGCGCTCGCAATGACATAACAAAAACATGATTGATTTCATTCTCTCCATCCTTGCTGGCTGGCCCGCGATTTTGGCTTCAGTCGTTCTTGCGGTACTTGGCTTGCTGAAAAGCAATTATCGGTTGCTGGTCATGTCTGCCATTATTGCTTTTCCATTTTCATTGTATTTGAGCGGCTTTCCTGTGATCCGTTCACCCGTCTTTCTGACCCCTGTGCTTGTGTTTGGCGCTGCATGGGCAATGTATTACGACAAGGAAATGATTGCATGGATCCTGGGGATCCCCTTTTTTCTTGTGGTGATCCTGTTACTCTTCGCCCTGGCGGCGGGTGCAGCCTGATATAGGACGGATATGTTTGTTGCCCTGCTCCCGCCGCTGTTTCTGATAACTTCGGCAGCGGCAGTGCGCGAAAAGAACAGACTCCGGGCGTGGATATTTGTAGCGCCCTCTTTATTGGAAACTCTTTGGGTTCCTGGTGTCGTGTTGTTCCATCAGGTTCGATAATGTAGTATTTGATGGTCGAGTAGGACTGAATGATCTTTTCAGTCCATATCGAGACCACGAATATTCAGACAACAAGAAGCTTGAATCAAAATGGTGGTCTCGATATGTCCCCACGTGCATGGGACTACTCGACCACCGGACATGGAAATTAACGGAGAAAGAATGCCCTCATCCAAAAAACTCACTAGTGCCCTCGTTGATACCGCCATGGGACGCGTGCCTGCCGACCTCGTCATCCGCAATGGCAAATGGGTTAGCGTTCAATCAGGTGAGATCATTCCCGGGTCAGATATCGCCATCAAGGATGGGCACATCGCCTACATTGGTGAAGATGCCAGTCACACCATTGGCAGGAAGACGAAGGTCATCGACGCGAATGGGCGTTACCTCGTCCCGGGTCTGCTGGACGGGCATATGCATGTAGAGTCGGGCATGCTCACGGTCACTGAGTTTGTGCGTGCGGTCGCAGTGCGCGGCACCACCGGTATG
>JANMSY010000550.1:0-3852 GCA_031389865.1 Anaerolineales bacterium
GGAAGCACGCGCCCGTGCCGATGAACTTGCCCACCAGCTCAAAGAGCGTGGACAGGCGGCGTACGAAGATGTGCGCGAACGTGGCAAGAACGCCGTGGAAGCTGCCCGAAGCAAGATCACGAAGAAATCAGACGGCGAAGCTGCCATCTGAAGCAAGTTCACTGAGGTAAGGGTTTGGCAAATGCCAAACCCTTTTTTCATGCAAACACTTCTGCGATTTTTCTTTTACCTGCTCTATCATCCATTTGCATTCGCCTATGACCTGGTGGCAGCCGTTGTCTCTTTAGGAAGGTGGAAGGACTGGGTCTTGAGTGTGGTTCCGTTTATTGAGGGGACTCGGATTCTCGAAATTGGTCACGGACCCGGTCACCTGCAGCGGGTCCTTCTCAGCCGGAGCCTGGTCGCCGTTGGGATCGACGAATCAGCGCCGATGGGACGTCTCGCTAAACGCACCTTGGCGCGTGTTCTTCATACAAATTCCAATCCCAGCAATGATCCCCAACATCGTGCCTACACGCAGATTAATTTGACTCGCGGGATCGCGCAGCACCTCCCCTTCTCGAGCGAATCGTTCGATACTGTCATAGCGACATTTCCATCCAAATATATTGCCGACGCGCGCACGCTGCCTGAGGTGAAGAGATGCCTAATTAACGGAGGCAGATTCATCGTCCTGCCTGTTGCGATGCATATGGGACGCGGCATCCTTGACCGGATGATGTCGCTGTTATTCCGCGTCACGCATCAATCGCCCGAGGATTCCATCGAGATTTTCAGCAAACGATTCGAACGTCCGTTTATTGAAGCAGGCTTTCAGGTGGAAATCAAACAGGTTGAAGTAAAATCAAGTCTGTTGGTCATTGTGATCGCAACAAAACCCTCATCGCGCTGAGCGGAGCCGAAGTGCGCTCTGCGCGAACAAGGATGGTTCATGCTACAAAAACTTCGAGAGCCCGTTAACAGCCTGACACATTGGGGAGGCGCGTTTCTTGCATTGATTGGTTTAATCGCACTGCTGATCGTGGGCTGGGGAACTCCCGCAAAAGTGATTTCGCTGCTGATCTATGGCGTGAGCCTGATCTTTTTATTTTCGGCAAGCGCCACCTATCATATGGTGCAGGCAAAAGACAAAGTATTGGAAATCTTCCGCAAAGTTGACCATGCCGCGATCTATTTCCTCATCGCAGGGACGTACACTCCGTTTTGCGTGAACGCCTTCTCTGGCTTTTGGAAGTGGGGCATGTTGAGCATCATATGGTCGCTGGCATTGATCGGGATCCTCGTCAAGGTGTTTTATATTCGTGCGCCGCGCTGGCTGAATGCAGGGGTCTACCTAATGATGGGCTGGCTATGCGTCGGTGCAGCGGGACAAATGCTTGCAGTCCTGCCCGCATGGGTCTTTGGCTGGTTGATCGCTGGCGGAGTCATCTACACCCTTGGCGCGGTTGTGTATATGACGAAGATCTTTAATTTCAAGCCTGGCGTGTTTGGCTTCCATGAAATATGGCACATCTTCGTCATGCTGGCTGCCGCGGCACATTTTGTGGCAGTGCTGGGAGTGGCGTTGTAGCAGGCAAGTGGCAGTTACCCGCTTCGCGAGAGTGACTGTCAATTTCCGCTGGTCGAATAGCCCCGAATGTTCGTAGAGGGGCGTATTGAGACCACAAATTAGAGGGAAACCACTGTTTCACTGGTACCCTTTGGTCTCGATATGGCGGAAAAACGCCGCCTACTCGACCAACGGACCACTTTTCAAACAAAGTGTCAGGTGGCTAGTTATTATTTCAAGATCTGAAACAGATTACTGTAATCATCCGTCCACAATTTGAGATTTGTCGAGTATCCATTCAAATCAACCGAACGTTCCTGAATAGCGGGAATTTCCAACATCGCAGAATCACGCGAGAGCAAAATCCAATGAGAGGCATAGCCGCCATTTGAGTCACCATCGTAATTAACTCGCGCCATGCTCAAGCCATAGTGCTGCGCCAGCTGCCAGAAGACGGGCTGCAGATCGAGGTGCAGGTTTGTGATATGCGCAGCGATGATGCCATGCGGGGCGAGATGGGCGATATATAACGCAAATGCTTCCTTGGTCACCAAATGGACAGGGATCGAGTCGCTGCTGAAAGTATCCAGGACCAGCACGTCAAAGTTTTGGGGAGGTCCTTCGTCAAGTTCATGCTGGAGGGAAATGCGTGCATCGCCAAGAATAAGATTTACATCCGCTTTGCTATCGTCCACAAAAGAGAAGTATCCGCCCTGTCCCTCCGCCAGATCTATTACAACGGGATTGATCTCATATAAGCGATACACGTCACCAGGCTGGCCGTACGCCGCCAGAGTCCCTATGCCGACGCCGAGCATACCCACGCGCAAGCCCTGTCCATAGCGCGGGTGGTTCAGGATGGCGAGCCCCGCCCCACCGTCACGGACATAATATGTGGTTGGCAGGTCACGCATTTCAGGATTAATGAACTGCATTCCATGCACCGTGATCCCATGTGACATGACATACGCAGTATCACTGGAACCATCGGTGATCATTTCACGTACACGGATCACACCGTAGAAATTCCGTTTTGAGAATAACGCGCCAGAAAAAAATGTGCTCAGCACTCCCAGCATGACAGTAACCAGTACAAAGACTGTAAACACAAACCTTGCGCGGGCATTAAGACTCTTCGCTTCGCTCAGAGTGACATGGTCTCCGCGAAGCACGGTCAGCAGAATGGCAACCGTCATCGCCAGTGCAATGAAGAATTCCCAATACCCATTGAAAATGACTGGAGCGATCAGGCTGACGAAGATTCCGCCTAATGCGCCGCCAACAGAAACCATCAGGTAGAACGTGGTCAGGTGCTCGGCAGGAGGTCGCAGCAAAAACAACTCTCCGTGACAAAGCATGCATGCCGCAAACAACAGCAGACAATATGCCAGGATCTGCCAGTAGACATGCAGGCTTGTGGAATTGAGCATGACGAATAACGTCAATGCGACGGAGAGGATAAACAGCATTGCATGGAATTTGCGGTTGTAGCCGCGCTCGCCCGAAAATGTCAGGATGAAGGATAGTAAATAGATCGTGAGGGGCAGTATCCACAGAAAGGGAATCACCGCCACTTCCTGCGAGATCTGGTTTGTCACCGATAAAAGGAACAGTGAGGCGGTTGCGCTGAGGGCGATCCATAACGACATCAAGGCGAAGGATGGGCGTCCGCTGGATATGACGGGAGCAACTGTCGGCGTAGAGGGAACCGTAGCTTGTCTGCTTTGGATGGCGATCCAGCCTGTCAATAGTCCATAAAGCGCGAAGCCTGCATACCACATCCAGCCTTGTGAGCGCAGGGATAGATTGGGCTCGATCAGAACTGGATAGGCGAGCAGCCCAAGCAGCGAACCGACATTTGAAAGCGCGTACAGACGGGCATAAGATTTGGATGGATGGACGCGGCTGAACCATGCCTGCATGAGCGGACCGTTGCTGGCAAGGACAAAAAATGGCAGGGCGATGGAAAGCAGTAATAATTGAATGATCTGCAGAATCGGTGAACTGTTATCTTCGGCGATGGCAGGCATGGATGGCATGATCGGGGAAAGACCAGACAAACCGCGCGCGCTGAGCACCATAAATGCAAAAATCAATAAAGCGATATGGAGGAGCACCTGACGTTTGACGCGCCCCACAAGCCAGGTTGCATAAGCATAGCCGCCTGTGAGCAGAACCTGGAAGACGATCATGATTGTGGACCAGAATGCAGGCGTCCCGCCAAACCACGGCAGAATGAAACTGCCGATCATCGGCTGGATTTGAAAGAGCAGGAATGCAGAGAGGAAAATGCTGAGGGCAAA
>JANMSY010000580.1:0-7729 GCA_031389865.1 Anaerolineales bacterium
TATAGATCATGCGGGTACCACCTCAGGCAGCCTCAGCCAGGTGGCCGATGATGTATGTGAAAAAGCGCTGACCGACGCGAAGTCCCAATTACACCCATTGCTTCAGCAAGTTGAGTTGGAGCGGTTGGGTCAACGCTGTGACTTCCTGCAGGCTTTTAAACACGCACTGGAGGAAGAGATCGCGAGAAAAATCGTGATGTGGCTACCAGGTGTTCAAGCTGTCTACAAGTTCGATGCTCCAATGGGAGGCCGTATAGAAGGAGAATGCTGGGACAGCACGATCCATCTTCTGGTATTGGTTCCCCAACTTTGGAATCCAATAAGGGGTCTTGGGGAAATACTTGACAATAACATCTTGAAGCAACTCAGGCGGTTAAGCTGGAAACGCTTTCAAAAATCCAACTCCATCATTGAAATTCAGCAAGTCACGCCACATGAGATTCGTCATGGCGTCAGTTACGGCGCAATGTTCCTTTGCCTCTATGCGGCTCCCGTCCAGGTTTGGCCAGTGAGTTGACCGGCGAACCGCGTTCCATTCCTTGCTCTCTGACTGTTAAAGCATCAGACGTTCAATGAAGATCATTGAACGTCTGATGCTTTATATAACCAGCGGTCCCGACGGGATTAGGGTTCGCGACGCGTAACTACTTGGGTGCTTAGTAAATTGAATAATATTTCTTAATTATAGCAGCACAAGATAGATCTATCAAATTTCAGGAAGCGGTTCCTTCTGATTACTTCCTGCGACTTTAAGTCCCATTAGTAGTTAGGCATATTCGCAATTGATTGCGGCTATGAATCCCTGCCCTTGTGGTTGGCTAAATGGCCCACAAAACAAAACTGTGCGTCTGCTGTCGTTGCCAAATACCAGAACCGGATTTCAGGTACCATCCTTGACCGCATTGATATCCATATAGAACTTTCCCGTGTGGATTACGAGAAGTTGAGTGGAGATCGAGTTGGCGAGACGAGTGAATCTATTCGTGAACGCGTACAGGCAGCGCCGGACATCCAAACGAAGAGATTTTCCAATTACAGTTCTGACGCTGTTTGTAATAGTGATATGCGTGTAGAGGAGATAAAGCAATTCTGCAAACTTCCGGAGGATGGTCAAAGCTTGATGCGTGCCGCAATGACTCAGCTCAATTTGTCGGCGCGGGCGTATCACCGTGTTCTCAAGCTGGCGCGCACGATCGCGGACCTGGCGGGGTGAGAGGATATTTTCACAAGCCGCACCTATTATTTAATTGGTACGCGCTATTTTATTGCCTGATCAATAGCAGAGAACATGCATCGTCGCCAAACTAATCTCAGGGCGGTTCCTTGCGATATCTTTCAGACTTTTGCTGCTTAATACAGAAAGCGCGCACAGTACCAGAAGCCCCGAATGTGGCGATACACGGAGAAAGAACTCAACTCCAAGGCGCGAAAAAATAGGGGACATTGTCATTTCCTGTGCGATTGCTCCGCCTGTAATAGCGCCAAATAAGATCAATCCAGCCAGCAGTATATATATATACGCTCTTCACCAGGTTTGATCTTGAAAGTTTTGAGAATACGATTCATGAAGTGCGCCCCATTAAATATTAAATCAATCCACAATCTTACTTTCGAAATATAGACTAAAATGATCTGATATATTTCTCTATCATCATTTGAATTTGATTAGTATATACCGCCAAAGGACTGGAAAAAGAATGGGCGAACTTCCATCAGGCACTGTCACCTTCCTATTCACAGATATCGAAGGCTCAACAAAACTTTGGGAAAAACATCCTGAAGCCATGAAGGCTGCGCTGGCAAAGCATGATTCGATCTTGCGAAAAGCAATCGAATCAAATCACGGGCAGATCATCAAAACCACCGGCGATGGCGCTCATGCAGTTTTTTCGACTGCTATTGATGCAATTAATACTACCATTACCGCGCAACGTGCACTTCAGCAAACCTCGGAGATCCTGGAGAACTCCGAAGTCTCGTTACGCGCACGCATGAGCTTACATACAGGCGAAGCGGAACTGCGGGATGGCGACTATTATGGCAGCGTGCTGAATCGCGCTGCACGCCTCATGTCCGTTGCACACGGGGGACAAATCCTTTTGTCGAACACCACTGCTGAACTTGTTTACGAGCATCTGCCTGAGGATACTGCTCTACGGGATCTGGGTGAGCATCATCTCAAGGACCTGTTTCGCTCTGAGCATATCTATCAGGTGATCCACCCAGACCTTTCCAGTACATTCCCCGCCATCAAATCCCTGGACTCATTTCCCAACAATCTTCCCCTTCAACTTACCTCCTTTGTCGGTCGTGAGAAAGAGATAGCTGAGATCAGAGCCCTGCTCAACGCGGCCCGGCTGGTCACACTCACGGGTTCCGGCGGCACTGGCAAGACGCGCCTTTCGATGGAAGCGGGCACGGAAGAACTGACCTCTTTTACAAACGGCGTCTGGTTGATCGAACTTGCGCCGCTGGCTGACCCATCACAGATCATCCCTGCCATGGCGCAGGTCTTCGATCTGCAGGAACTTCCCTTTCGTCCGTTGGCTTCACAAGTGATGGATTATGTGCGCGATAAAAAGCTCCTGCTCATTCTCGATAACTGCGAGCATCTCATCGAAGCTTGCGCCCGCCTTGCCGACGATCTCCTGCATCACTGCGCGGGGCTCAAGATCCTTGCCAGCAGCCGCGAGGCGTTGGGCATTGCGGGTGAGGTGTCCTATCACACTCCCTCTCTTTCGACTGCCGAATCGACGCGTCTTTTCGTGGAACGCGCCCAAGCCGCCAACTCAAAATTTTCTCTCACCGATTTAAACGCTTCCTCCCTCGCTCAAATCTGCTCCCGTCTCGATGGCATTCCCCTTGCAATAGAATTAGCCGCGGCGCGGACGAAGCTACTCTCCGCTGACCAGATCGCTGCGCGCCTGGATGACCTCTTCCGTCTACTCGTGGGAGGCAGTCGTACTGCGCTGCCTCGTCAACAAACCTTGCGCGCACTGATCGATTGGAGTTATGACCTGCTCTCCGAAGAAGAAAAACAACTTCTACGAACCGCATCGGTCTTCGTCGGGGGCTGGACGTTGGACGCGCTCGAAGCGGTGTCTGAAGACCCGAATGCGCTGGAACATCTCGAGGGGCTGGTCAACAAATCGCTGGTAGTGACGGAAGAACACGAAAGCGAGATGCGCTATTTCCTGTTGGAGACGATCAGGCAATACGCAAGAGAAAAGCTCTTCGAAGCGAAGCAATCGTTAGCGGCGCGTGATCGGCATTTCATCCACTATAAAAATATAACAAGCGGCTTCTGGGATGTCTCTTACTTCTCAAGAGAAGCAGAAACGCAAAGATTGAAATCCATGAACGCGGAAGTGGAAAACCTGCGTGCGGCATTTGAATGGAGCTTGCAGAACCATGTTCAAGATGCATTGGAATTCGCCGCGAACATGGCAATGAGCATAAGCATGATGGGAGGATCGATAGAAGGAATCACCATTCTCAAATCGGCAATGGAGAAGTTTCGCGCCCTGCCGCCCGTTGAAGGTGACGCGAACCGTGTTC
Organism: Anaerolineales bacterium; assembly: GCA_031389865.1. Lineage (GTDB taxonomy): Bacteria > Chloroflexota > Anaerolineae > Anaerolineales > Villigracilaceae > Defluviilinea. The sequence goes on from JANMSY010000580.1 coordinate 3,559, forward strand.
GAAAAGAGATTTATGCCAATGGATGTTTTAGCCTGGGGGCACTTCTCCAGGGTACGAATGAAATCATGTTTTCGCGCAGTATCTTGCAGGAAGCCATTGCAATTGCCCGTGAACTCGGTGATAAAAAGATGTTAGGCTTGGGTCTGGAAATGTACGCGAACGGATCCGCCATGATCAAAGCCGACGATACCGTTGCCGCTGCAATGGAGGGGCTTGAAATCTTTAGAGAGCTCAATCACAGCGCTGGGATGGGTATGGCTTATGCCAACCTGGCACGCTGGGAAGGGATACATGGCAATTTTCAAGAGAGCGAAAAGTATATGGCGCTGGCTCGGGCTAGCCTGAAAGATGGAGCCATATCCATTCAATCTGGTTTTCTCAATATGGGTATGGGGATGGGCGCACGTTATCAGGGTCGTTTCGATCTTGCTCAGAAGTACTTTGAGGAGGGACTCAGGATATTCAAGTACATTGGTCACAAAGGCATGACAGCGACAATGACTTCCGAGATCGCACATATGCAACGTGCCATGGGCAATTATGGCGAAGCCAGGAAAACCTACCAGGAGACCATCAAGGTTTTTCAAGATCACGGGAATCGTCCAGCCGTGGCGCATCAACTGGAATGTTTTGCGATGATTGCAGCCGTGGAGGAAGAACCTCAGCGTGCGGCAAAATTATTCGCTGCGGCAGAGACAATCCGTGATGTAACGGGTCATAAACGTACAGACGAAGAAGAAGCTGAAGAAGCTCAATTCATGGGTCGACTTCGCGCCATGCTCCCCGAAGCAGAGTTCAACGCGCTCTGGGCAGAGGGCAAGTCCATGACGATGGAGCAGGCGATTGGATTGGCGTTGAGTTAAACCAAATTATTTTGCATAAGGAGATCAACATGAAAGACAATTCGCTTTATAAACTTGGCGGGTTCGCTTCCATCATTGTGGGTATTTCGTATGCGGTAATTGGAGGTACCTTCCTTCTCATGGATCCCGCACTGGCTGGTTACGAAAACAACGCCCAAGCGCCTTTTCTGTTTTTAGAAGAAAATTTGGCATTGCTCATGACTAATTATTGGGCATATACCCTGGGATCAACCTTTGCTTTTGCCATGATACCAGCAGTATCGGCCACGGTTCAATATTTGAATGAAGGCTGGGTACGCTGGACAAGTTCGCTGGCAACCCTCGCTTTCGCAGTGACGATTCTTGATAACTATTGGGCAATTGTAATGAACCCCCCACGGGCTGCCGCTTATCTAACAGGCAATGAAGCGCTTAGGACAACATTGACCGTCCCGGGCGCTCCGCAGTGGATTGATGTACAGAACTGGCTTGCATTCGGTGCGGTTGGTTTATGGGTCTTGGTTGTCAGCCTATTAGCGTTACGCGGTAATGCCTGGTCCAAGGGGCTGGCTTATCTGGGTATTGCTTTGGCATTTGTTTACTTCCTGGCTCTTTCCCCCGTTGTCTTTCCAAGTCTTTCAGGCGTAGTAATATTTACGGTAGTAGCAGGCGGGGGCGGCGTTGTTTTAGCACCTATTTGGTATATCTGGATGGGAATATATTTGCGGCGCATGGCTTCATAGGAGAAGAACATAACAAGCCGAGTATAACCAGCCCGTTGCGCGGTTGCGCGCCATGCTCCCCAAAACAAAATTCAACGCGCTGTGGACGGAGGGACGGTCCATGACGATGGATCAAGCGATTCGACTTGCAGTACATTAAGACAAACGAGTGGAGCTCATATGACAAAGACAAAGTGGTGGTTGCGTGTGGTCGGAGTATTTTATCTCCTGCTTGCATTAGGAAGTCTGTGGGTTGTATTCATCAACCCTCAACTTTTCGGCGCGCTGTTTCCATTCTCGGCAAATGACCTATCCCTGCGAGCCTTTTCCGACGCGTGGCTGATCTTCGTTCTTGAGATGGGTGTCCTTGGCATCATTATGTTGTATGCTTCACGAGACCCGGAACGCAATAGAATTCTCGTGCTGACTGTATCCATTTTGGAATTGATCCGCGGCGCAGGCGGCGACTTATTGTGGATGTCACGCGGTTGGCCTGCTGCAAACTCTATACCTTTTATGATCGTGCATTTGATCATCGCAGGGAGCGGATTCTTCCTCCTAGGGAACGAACGGTCATAAAATAAGAATAAATGAGTGATGAATCATTTGCCAGTTGGCAGTGTAACTATACTCTTTACCGATAATGATCTGGCTTGTCAGGCGCTATGAGGGTAAAGCCCTGATTAACCTCTGGCAGGTCTTTCATTTGATATGCATATAACAATCCTTGCACTTGGTTCCCGTGGTGACGTTCATCCTTATGCGGTGCTTGGCAGCGGGCTGAAATCTGTGGGGTATCAAGTCCTCTTTATTACGTTCGAGAGTTTTGCATCCCTTATCGCCGAATTGGGGCTGGATTTTCATCTCATTCCCGGTGATGCGCAGGCATTGGTTGCAGATGGCGGGGCAAATATGTTGGGCTTGGTGCGGTCATTCACCAATCTTGCAAAAGGTTACGCGCGGAGCCTGTCCGATGTTCATTTGGGCGAACGGACCTCATCATCAACCAACTGCCCGGCGGATTGTATGGGTTTGACTTGGCGGAAAAATACAACGTGCCGATGATGCTGGCATCAGTCATTCCGTTAGCCCGCACAAATACAGCTCCATTGATGGGTTTCCCAAACCTGCCTCTGCCCGGCTATAACAGAATGACCTATTTCCTGGGGGAACAAGTTGTTTGGCAGATGTTTAGATCGGTGATCAACATCCATTCACCGGGAATCCGTCGAGATAAACATTGTTCAGATAATATGCTGAGTTCAATTTCAGCCATGTTCAACCAGGACGCATGTTCAGGTGTGTAATGAAATTCGATGCGGTTCATAATGCGATCAGGTGGGCGGCTGCCATGTACAGCGCGGCAAAACCGCCAGATTTCTGCAAGGTTTTCATGTTTTGCTCCTTTTATCTTGAATCGGTTAGGCTTCGACGTTGCGCCAGGTCCATGCAAACCAGACAATCAGCAACAGACAGAGAGTCTCGACCGTGGCGATAAAAATGTAGTGGGGATATGACGCCGCGCCGCCCCAGATATAAGCAATGGTGACGATGCCCACGACGATATTGACCCAGCGATTGATTCCGTGCTTCAACACGCGTGACAGGATGATCATGGCAATGCCGAGTTGCCCCATGATCGCGCCGATCAACATCAATTGGGGAATGGATGCGCCAGCGCCGGCGGAGGTCCTTGCCAATTCTTCCGCCGTGCCAGGGATGAACAGCGAAAGGATGTCCGCCTTCAGCATATTAATCATGACAATGATCCATAATGTTGAGAGCAGAACTTTCGTATCGATTTTTCCTGTGGTCTTTATGTTTGTCCCAAGGGGACTTTCTTTGGTCGTATTCATTTTTATTACTCCTTTTTTTGAATGATATTGATGAGTTTCGTGGAATTGGACTTGAATGACCGAGACCAATGGCAAACCCAAATCACGTACTTTTTTTAGCAAGCCATGCAGGGCGGCCTGATCGATCACCAGACCAGTTAGAAGCGTATTGCCGTTTTCTTCCAGGGTGATGGTCAGGCCTTCAAACTGGCCGGCCCAGCGGGCATCCAGGTGTCCCCTGACGCGGATTTCGTAAAGTTCAGGCTCGGGATGAGCTTTTATTGGTGTAGTTGTTTCACTCATTCTGTGCCTCTTGACCGGATGGATCGTTCTTTGCTTCGACCCAAGAATACAAGAGAATGTGGTGAGACGTCATCACATCATGTGGTGATTGAGAATGTGATTTATGATCCGGAACTTGTGGGGGAAAATCTCTACCGTACAAATGTCGTTGCGAGGGTGATCTTCCCGAAGCAATCTCCTCTCGCCGCGTGCCAGAACGTCCCGAAGGTTGAATGGAGTCAATTTAGCCTTCGCTCAAATCCTTCGGGACGGTTGCTTCAACAGAAATTAAACGCACCCAAATAAAAAGCCCTGACAGGTGATTTGGGACTCCTGTCAGGGCTGGTTTGTTCAAATTTGTTTTTTAGAATAAATTAAGTTCTTCTGCGCGATGGACAGCCGCCCGTCGATTATTTACCCCAAGCTTATTGAAAATGTTTTTGGTGTGGGTGCGCAAGGTGTTCACGGACACGATCAGTTCGCGGGCAAT
>JANMSY010000585.1:0-2113 GCA_031389865.1 Anaerolineales bacterium
AATTGATCGATGACGAGTAACAGATGTTTTTTTTCATTTTGAGCCAACACCCGACGCGCAATCAGGCTTAGGGCATTTGGGTCCTGTGTCAGATCGTTGCGCAAAGCTGTTGTGGCACTGACCGATTCAGAGTCGCGTGTCAAACTGGCTGCGAGCGCTTCCAATGGATGAGCGCTGGGAGTCAGGATGCGAATATCCCATTGACCACTATCTGTGGGCGGGACGGAACCGTCCGCCAAACGCTCGCCGCGCCGCAAAGCCGGGATAACGCCCGCCCTTACTATTGACGATTTACCGCTCCCCGAGGCGCCAATCACAGTGAGAAAACGGGTGCTTGTCAGCCGCCCAATGATTTTGGCGACCAGTGTTTCGCGGCCAAAGAAACGATCGGCATCTTTTTCATCAAAGTATTGCAATCCCTGAAAAGGCGGCTCGCCAGGTTCAGGCGGCAGATTCTCAAGATCTTTAACTTCGGCATTACTAACAATCGTGGATTTGATATTTACGACTGCGCCGCGAAAATCCCCGGAGAGTTCGTAACTATCTCCGGAAGTAGCGCTTCGATTTTTGCGCGGTTTTTTAGGGGAAGTAGACTTATCCGTCATAACCAGTATGAATAATGTCGCTGCGAGGCGCTCTTGGTTTCAGCCGAAGCAGTCTGCTAATAACAGTGGGTTGCTTCGTCGGGAATAACAATTAACTCCTCGCAACGACATAATGAGATTTGCTGATGAAGCGAGATGAAATACTCATACGCCAATCATTTTTGCGACCGTCAACGCGATCTGGCTGGCTATGGTAACGACAACGGGCATCACGTCTACAAGGTTTTGTGCAGCCTGCTTTAGCCCCTCACCGGTGATCTGCACCATGGTTTTGTTGGGCTTTTCAGCTTTGGCTGTATCCACCAGAGCTTTGGCGGTTTCAGCGACTGCCTGGGCATGTTCCTGATTTTTTTCAGGAACTTTCTGCAAAGCCTCACTCAACTGTTGGATCAACTTTTCCAATTCTTTGCGGGCATTCTCATCCTCAGTACGAATATCACCCACACTCTGCTGTACATTCGTCAGAGTGGACTTGATATTAATGATCGCACCCCGAAAATCGCCGGGCATACTGTATCGGTCTGGCATGCTAGCCTCCTAATTGGCATAGGGATCGTCAGAATAGCTTACACTATTATTTGCATAATATAGCACTTTAATTGGATAATTCAAGTTCCAATTTACCGAAGCGCTGGCAGGACTTCCCGTTGCTCTCCACGCCCTGGCCTGTTTCAGTTAAAATAGACGCATGCCAACTTATGATTTTATCTGCAACAACTGCAGCCAGCGCTTTGAAGTTTTCCTCACCTTCAGCGAGTATGGCAAAAAGACTGTCACCTGCGCGCACTGCAAAAGCAAAAATGTACGCAGGCGCATGACAAAGGTCCGCATTGCCAAAACTGAAGAGAGCCGCATGGACCGCATGGCGGATGACTTCAGCGGCTTCGAAGGACTCGAAGATGACCCGCGTGCCATGGGTCAGATGATGCGCAAAATGGGAAAGGAAATGGGAGAGGAACTTCCGCCCGAGTTTGACGAAGTGGTGAATCGACTCGAGAAGGGCCAAAGCCCCGAGGATATCGAATCCGCGCTGCCTGAACTGGGGAATGACGTCGGTGGCGGCGACGATGATGATTAAATGGTAGGGCAGACGCTTTGACTGCAGGTGGTCTCGATACGCCCCGAAAACAAGGGGCTACTCGACCACCCCTCCGCTCAGCGCGAGTTTACAACATTTTTTCGATCGTCTCGCGGTGTTCTGAAAAATGTTCGGTGGTATCACCGAGTATCCACATCAAAAGCGGGCGCTTCTCCGGGTCATCGGCATGACGCGGCTTCAACAGGTCTTCAAAAGGTGTGGCTTCCAGTTTATTGACCAGCTCTGCATACACCTGCTGTAGTTGATCCAGAACATCCTCGGTGGTGCGCTCCCGGTTTCGCTCAAACAGAACCGGGTTGATCACCTCAAAATCCCAATCCTTGGTTACTTCTTCAGGCAGTGACATCACCTCATGCGCCGGGCGGCGATCCATGTGATACCCCATCAGCGCGTTCATCCATTCAGCCAG
>JANMSY010000631.1:0-1801 GCA_031389865.1 Anaerolineales bacterium
CTCGGAAACAAGAAAATCTTCAGGAGTTTTCTGATACCACTTTACGGCAGCTTGCAGGGCGGATTCCCTTGCTTGCGCGGAGTCAATTGTGGGTTGAGTGGAGAGCGAGAGATTTGGAGACACCTCTCCGTTCATCGAGTACAAGTCGCCATTCTCGTTGGTGTTGACGATCAACTCTCCGCCCATAACCGGAACGCTTTCATAGTTCTGCTGGTAGCGCACAGTCGTGCGTCCGTTCTGGGGTTCCCCGATTTTTTTCACAGAGAGATCGCGTTCGGGATTCTTCAATCCGAATTCGGGAGCGAAACGTTTTGCGAGCGCCATGGCTGGATCGGCCGGACGGGCGAGGGAGCCGAGAGCGCGGGAGGCAGAAACAGCGCGTCCACTTTCTGGACCGATGAAGCTGACTCTGCCGGTCTCAGCATTGACCTGGCGTCGAATGCCATCCCCGCCCTGTGCGGAGGCAGGCTGAGGTTGACTTACTGAAAGCGAGAGGGAAAGGATGATGATGGTTGAGAAAATGAACTGGGTGAACCTGCGTGTTTTGGACATGAAAACTCCTGATCAGGGTTGGATCGATCGTTGAAGTAAATTTGGAGATTTGAAAGACTCTTCAGTCCATATGGCAGGAGCCGTGCTCATTGGTATTTTCCAGCCGGAGGTTCGCAGAATTCTCTTCATTCAAATTTCCGCCCAAACTCAATCTTGGGATGTACATTTCCTGACGATATTGATTCCAAGACGAATTGTAATTTGATACGTTACGATAAAAGCTTACCTAATCATGTCAGTATGTTACAGAGATGAACTGAAGAATGAGGACTGGATGCGCGATCTGTTGGATAACCCCATTGTTATCTTGTATTCAATTCACTCCCTCTGCAGCTTCAACCTCTTTGTGATTCCTTCCCTCAGAATGAGAATAGTTTTTTCATCACCCGCCTCCATTGCCAGATCCAGCGGGGTTTTGCCGTCTTTGCCTTTGATGGTCAAGTCCGCGCCGCCGTACAGGAGAATGCGGATCATATCTTCACTCCCATTTTGCGTGGCAGCATGCAGAGGGGCATAGCCAGATTGTTCACGCGCGTTGGGGTCAGCGCCGAGCCTCAGCAGCATTTGGACGACTCTTTCATGCCCTGCCGCGACAGCGGATTGAATGGGCGCGGCTTTGATTCCGTTACGCGCGGCAGAGTTGATGGGCGCGCCCGCTTTGATGAGGTACTCAGCCGTTTCCGAATGCCCGAGATAGCTTGCCAGCCCCAGGGGTTGGAATCCATCTTCTGCATATGCATTCACGAGTAGGGGATCACGCGCTAAAAGGCGGGTGACGTTATTGATCTTGCCAGTTGCTGAGGCTTCGAAAATATTGATGGCAACGGTCTTATCTGCCAGATAGGAGGCGATTTCCGGTTCGTGGTGATAAGCAGCGACCAGGATGGGACTGAGACCATTTTCCCTGGCGTGGATCAGGTTCGGGTCCAGATTGATGCGGCGTTCCACCTCATCCCTATTGCCTTGTTTGATCGCATCAAAAAAATCCGTCGTCATTGCTTTGCCACCTAATGTTGATCTAGAGCGCAGGATGTTATGAAAACAAAGGTTCGTATTCCTTACCCGATTTTATCATTTCTTCCAATTCAGAGCTGGCCAGGCGGTTAAAGTTTTCGCAGGCTTGGAGCACCATTGGCAAAATTTTCGTATCACCCGCTGTGCAAAAACCCGTCACATTATAGGAGAGCGCAAAGTTCAGTGCGCGCTGGATGTCATCCATTTTATCGAACGGCTCATACCAGGTTGTGGC
>JANMSY010000705.1:0-11482 GCA_031389865.1 Anaerolineales bacterium
CCCTGAGCTGGCCTGAAGGTTATATGTATCTATATTGCTTTGCAGGCGCGCCTCCATATTCGCGAGATCGTCTTCCGTTGCATCAATGATCAGTACCACAAACTCGTCTCCACCCAGGCGTCCGATCACATCCGAGTCGCGAAATGTCTCGATCAAAATTCTGGAAAAATGGGTTATGGCAGCATCTCCGCCTGCATGGCCAAAGGTATCGTTGATATATTTTAAGCTGTCCAGGTCAATGTATAACAGACACACCGAGTAGCCCGCCCGCCGTGCGAATTTCAACAGCCCGGTAGCCAGGATCATGAAGCCGCGGCGGTTATTCAAGCCGGTCAGTCCATCGGTCAGCGAGATGTTGCGCAGGTGATCGTTGGCCCTTTCCAGTTCCGAGACCTTTTGGTAGAGCTTGTCCGCCAGCAGTTGCAGGTGTTCACGTTGTAGCTGCCCAGTCTGAGGCAATCGAGAATGCCTAATGGGTCGTTTAAGGGATTCATTGACTGCCCGTAATATCTCCTGTGGCTCGGCGGGCTTTCTAAGAATATGCTCTATACCACTCCCCCGTGCCAGTTTGTGTATTTCAGTTACATCATAGTTGGCGGTCTGAAAAATGACGGGCACTCCTTTTAGGAGAGGTTCAGCCCGCAGGCGGCGTACAAGTGAAAAACCATCCATATTGGGCATAAGGATGTCTGTAATGATCAGATCCGGGAGCTCGGCACGGGCGAGTTCCATAGCCTGGATGCCGTCCTGGGCCTCAAGCAGCCGATAGCCAAAATTACCCAGCAGGGTAATATATGGACGGCGGTCATCTGGGTTGGGGTCGACAATGAGGATAGTAGCCATTATTTTTTGCTCTTTGATGGGTCATGAACTTATTAGCAGGCGGGACTTCGAAGGCGCTTTAACTGCGTGTAACTATATTTGATGGTGGTCCATTTGGATTATGCTACAGCATAATAGCACATTTTTGCTGTTATGCCCTTTTCCAGAAACCCCCACTGTGTATGGAATGAATGCTGGATAAGTCCCCAAAATGTGCCCAATTCAATAAAAAGAAAGCCTTCCTACTATTCTGTTTAACCTTAATTGGTTGACTCTTGGTCATGTCATGCTGAGCGAGGCGAAGGATCTCTGCGACTTAAAACCGAGACCCTTCGCTACGCTCAGGGTGACAATCTAAAGGTAATTTATGTTAACCTGAATAATAGACAAAGGCTCCGTATGAAATAACAAACTGCGTGTAGAGGTGGAATGGATGCACTACTCAGGGAATGAGAATTGATTTACGAGTTCCCAGCGCTCACTTGACTTCTGCACGGTCCATTCGAAACTTTTCACTGTAAAATTGATTCCCTTTATGGCTCCGAAGGTTGGGTCTTTTATTTGAGTTGATTTATTTTCCGGCAGATCCACGATTTTTACATGGGGCAACCAGTTTTGGGATTTGTAGGGATAACTCTCGCATCCCATCTCCCGCGCAATCTCACTGAGATCGTTATACATTTTTTCCAACGCAGAATTTCGTTCTGCCACCAGCCACAACCTGCCTTGTTGATTGTTTACGTTCATCCTGACAATATTATTGAGCTTGACATTAAAGGGTTGTACTTTTAAGGAATATTCTTCAAGCCGTTTTCTCAGGGCTTCAAAATCATCAACGTTTCGTATCGCCTGTACAGTAAGATGCAGATCAAGAATGGGTGTTCCGTCCGCAATGTGGGCCGTTTCCTCCGAGAGCCTGAACAGGTTTGAGTAGTCATCACTTTCCGGCCTGACAATGATAAAGGTTGACCTGCCGCTTGAAATTGAAGTTTCCATGATCTCTGTTTCCTCGACTCTATTTCTATACAAATCAATATGCGCTTCGCTGTCGTTCATCCCAACACCGTAGTTCCATGTCAGGAGACCGCGATTCAAATCGTTTTGCCAGACCTTGCAAATCCTATCTTCCAGTTCAAAAAAATTGCCCTTTGTTGAGACTATCTTGAATTCATCGCCTGCACGTTCAGATCGAAACAGTAAAAACCCTTCACTTTTCGGGAAATGCCTGAAGAGTACTTGTGAAAACCGTCTGAGGTCCTGGTCTATTGCAGTGCTTCCAAAACGGGCGTTCCCTTCATGCATGTTTAGCATGTCTGTCAGTGCGATGCCCTCAATAACAGTTCTATCCAGATACCAATTTGCTCCAAGCCCATTGAGTGTGCCTGTCAAAGGCTCCCGGGTGACTATGTTTTCCACTATATTTTTTGTAATTTGAACCTGTTCTATTGCCTGTTGCTCTACGGTGGCCGGAAGCTTCAACGACCAGATTGTATCTATAAGTGTCTCATAGGGCGTGTTAAACTCATTCCAACTTTGATAACTGTTGTTCTCCTCGATACGCCTGGGGATCTCCGAGTGACTTTCGAGAATCGTCTGCCTGACCACGATGGGCCTGAAGGTTTTCCGTTGTTTCTGAAGCTCGTTCTCAGCCTCGGTATCCGTAAACCCTGTGCCAAAATCCCAGGTAAGCAGGGAATCCAACTCCTGGTTGGTGTATAGCTTGACCAGCAGACGTCTTATTTCCGCGGGCGTTTTCGATGTGGAAAATATCCTGAATTCATCACTGCCTGGAGACCTGCGGACAAAATCTCCCTGGTCCATGGTGAAAACAGACATGAGTTGATAGGCCAGTTTGTGCAACTCCGAATCCACCACCAGTGCCCCATAGACTTTGTTTGCCTGCCGCAGATCATAAATGTCGATCTTTGCCATGCCCGTACTTTCGTCACCGGATATCAGCCATTTTCCTGCCCGCGCATTTAGTGCGTGGGTGATCGAGTCGTACAGGGCAAGGTTTTTTGCATTTTTTAGGATGCCTGAAAGGTGGCTCTTTAACTTTTGGAATTGTGATTCAGTGATCGGCAGGGCTTGAAATAGATTCTCCAGCTCCTTAAATGATTGCAGGAAAATCTTTAATTCATTATCCATTTTTATTGACGGGGGATATGGCAGAAGATTGCGCGCTCAGGATTTTCTCCTGAAGTGTCTGGCTGTTTTGAATTTCATGCTGCATGCCCTGCTGTTGAAAACTCTCGTTTGAATCATTGATGAGGATCAGGGCAGTATCCAGATCTGTTCCTGTTTCAAGGTAAACGGAAGCCAGCCCAAGCTGCCCTCGCGCCAGTTCATCCACCCTGCCAAACTCTTCAGCCGACTTAACGCCGTCTGTAAAATACCGCTTTGCATCTTCATACCTTTTTTGTGTCAGCGCAACAAAGCCCAGGCCATTCAACGCGTAGCTGATATGACGGACAGGATCCTTGCGGACAGGGTCGCGCCAGGTATCCAGGGCTTTTTGATACCAATCCATGGCTTCACTGATATTTCCACGCTTTAATTCGAGATCGCCCAGTCCATATTGTGCAAACCCCTTACTATAGATGCCATAGTCATCGCTGGCGAATTCCTCGCTGGTTTGAAGCACTTCCTTTAATAATTTTTCAGCGCGGTCAAAATTACCGAGTCGAAATTCAACGGTACCCAGGGAGCGTTTTGCGGCAGCGATCAGCAATTCATCCTCGGTCTTTGTCGTTGCGGACAGCGCTTCCTCAGCCCAATGCAAAGCCCGTAGATAGTCTCCCTGATAGAAATAGATCCAGGATATGTTCCTGGCAAATGTGCTTACGGATTTCCAGTCTGAAAGCAGTTGTGCCGCGCTGATGGCGGCATGAGCCAGGGTCAGGCGATCGTACCAGTAGGCACGCTGCCACAAAACGCTTCCAAAATGGATGCCTATCTGGACCAGGATTTCAGCTATGTTCCTGGTACTCTTTGCCAGGGACTTGGAAAGAGTAGGCTTTTTTTGTATGGATTTATAGCACCATTGTGCTACGCCCAAGATGTTGTTTCGATCCAGAAGCAGCTCGTCATATCCCCGCCATTCCCTGTAACTGCTTTTTTGCGATAAAAGCTTCACATAGTATTGAGCTATTTTCAATTCTGCCTGCCGGATGAAGTTACGGTCAGCGGTGAATTGTGAGCGGATATACCTGCGTGTCAGCGGCAGGATACTAAAATAATCCCGGCCGGGTTCATGTTCAATGAGCGTTAACTGTAGAAGATCGCTGATTGCAATTTCGAAGTTGTCTTCGTCATCGATGCCGGCAATTTCCTTAAGGGAGCTTCTTGATGCCGCTTCGGGATGTAACGCCAGAATGAATAGTAACTTTTTCTCGCTGCTGTGACGCAGTAAGTTCCAGCTATGATTAAAGCAGTATTGAAGTATGGGTATGCCCGCATCCAGGCTTAATTTATCCAGGACCTGTGTCACCGAGTAGCCCAGTACAGCGATCTGGCCCTGAACCCACAGGAGCGCCAGTGGAAGGCCGCCCGTTAGATCGACCAGATATTTGTTCTGGTTACTGGTGAGCTGAATGTTCTTTTGGTGGGCATCCCACTCCAGCAGGGCATTGCTTTCATCAAAGGACAACCCCTGTAAGCGGATGATCTGTCCCTCTGTGACCCTCTCTCTCGATGTGACAATCACCTTGAGCGTAATGGGGGACCTGCGCAAAAAATCAAGGATGTCGTGCTGTTCATTCTTCGATAAGGATTCGAAATTATCAAGGACAAGAAGAGTCGTATTCCTGGCAAGCAGGTTATAGGCTCTCTTGATCTGATCCTGAATGGATAAATTTCCGATCGTGGGATTCCCCAGACTTGTGCCGATTGTAATCAGGATATCTGACAGGGATTTGGCTTCTGGAATGATCGGTTCGATGCCATGAAGTGTCAGCACGGATTCCTTGGATGAGATCCAGATGACCGATTCAAAGAGTTCTTTTTCAACGCAGCGATGACTTACTTCGGTGGCAAGCGCTGATTTTCCCACCCCTCCGATTCCTTCAACGCCGATGATAAAAGTCCTGCTGTTTGGGTGCAGAGACTCAAAAATGGACTTTAATTCGTCCTCCCTGCCCACAAAATAAGGCCGCCTTGGCAGGCTTGCCAGCACACTAGTCTTGTCATGTTCCCTGCCGTTGGATGTGAGACTCTCGATCTGTTTGGTATGGCGGAGGATGGCCTCCCTTTCCATGGTGACGCTGTTGATCAGATGCAGGGGTTGATCCACGCCGTATTTTGCCAGCATCTCCTCGAGAGCGTACAGGTTTTTCTTGTGTAAATCAATCATCCTTTCCAGATGAGTAATTTCTTCCTTGTCCATATTGCACCTTGTATTCTATTGGAGGGGAGGAATATCTTTCCTATAGACCTTTGACAATATCACTTCAAGTCGTTTTACGGTCTCGATCATGGAATTTTCTGCATCCCTCAAATTATTGACAATGATCGGGGGAACAAGTGCATCTCCCCATTTGGCATATTGTTCCCTGGCGAGGTGATAATTGCTGGAATAGGTTTCCAATAACCTGACCAGATGTCGGAGTTCCTGTTCATGGTTCTGCCACAGTATTTCGTCCACTTTTGAGGCCAACAGGTCCTGCTTGATCTCAACTTCCTGTTCGGGTTCAAGAGGAGTGATTTCCTTGGCGGGTTCCTTCTCCTCGGTCTGGGGCAGACTGTCATGCATCTTTCTGCGTGCGCGGCGTTCTTCCAGAATTTTGCGCCCCTCGTCAAAAACGAAATCTATGGCCTTTAGAAGGATGGGGAGTTGGGTAGGGTCGATCATCATAAGTTCTCCAGGAGAGATTAAGTATAGCATAGGAGGTACTAGGGTACCATTGCCTATCAACTCCGTCGACTTTGTGGCTTCCTGGCAACGAAGCCTGGCAGGTGGGGCAATCGGAAGGACAGGAATGAATACCAGTTCGAATGCAATCCTTGACTTAGAACACTTGTTCTAATAAAATAGGCCTCCTGTTTTTTTTCCCCGCCTTTGAGGCGGGTCAGGCTGATTTTGCCTTGAAGCAGGATCAGCGAGCGACTGGGACGATGAATGAAACGGTCAACACAGAAGATGGATATCTTTCTTATTTATGCACATGGGGATAAGGAGACTGTCCGCAAACTTCATCAACGCATTGTCAGGGATGGGATCAATGCCTGGATGGATGCACAAAACCTTCAGCCCGGGCAGGACTGGCAGCATGAGATCCGCAGGGCCATCCTCAAGAGCGATCTGATTCTTGTCTGTCTTTCACATGCATTCAACAAGCAACCCGGGTACCGTCACGAGGAACTGAAGATTGCACTTGAAAAAGCAAAGTTGCTCGATGAGGACAAGATATTTATCATCCCAATACGGTTGGAAGAATGCGATATGCCTGAGTCTTTGCGTCACTTGCACCGCGTGGATTTATTTGAAGCAGGCGGGTACAAAACGTTAATGCACTCTTTGCGCAGGATGGTTCAATAGGAATGGATCGATTTCATACAAAAAGCCAATCCACGTATGGGGATTGGCTTTTTGTATGATTCACTACAGGCTATATCGAGAAGTCACCCCAGTGCCAGATGCCGTGCTCGGGCCCGTGCAACATAGTCTCATGCGTGTGACTCCCGTTGACGCGTTTCTCCAGCGAGTTGACATGCGCGATCAAAGCCACCAGCGTTTCGCCGATGGTATCGGGCAGGCTGCCATGCTCCAGGTCCGCTTTTTCATCAGTGGTATGGATGGGATGATCGCGTACCACAACCTGTCCCGGCACACCGACCACAACCGAATCGGGAGGAGTGGATTTGACAACAACCGCGTTCGCTCCAATGCGACTGTTGTTCCCGATTGTGATCGCTCCCAACACCTTGGCGCCCGCACCGATGACCACATGGTCCCCGATGGTTGGATGGCGCTTGGTCTTGTGCAAACTGGTACCGCCCAGGGTGACGCCATGATAGATCGTTACATGGTCGCCGACTTCAGCGGTTTCACCGATGACCACGCCCATGCCATGATCAATGAAGAAGTTGTGACCCAGGGTTGCGCCGGGGTGGATCTCAATACCGGTCAGGCTGCGCGTCAGTTGAGAGAGGTAGCGTGCCATTAATTTGAATCCGCTTCTCCATAGGCGGTTCGAGAAACGATGTGCCCAAATGGCATGGAGCCCCGGATAGCACAACAAAACTTCGAGCACATTACGCGCGGCGGGGTCGCGGTCCAACACCGACTGGACATCCTCATGAATGATCTTGAACATTTGTCTTTCTCGTCTTTCCAAATTTTCTCCGTCATTGCGGGGCCGAAGGGCGAAGGAATCTCATATCATGTTTTGCGCATAACTGTATGTGAGATTGCTTCGTCGGGCCATGGCCTCCTCGCAATGACGGGTTAGCGGCTTCTACGGGTCGACCAGATCAGCAAACAGCGGCGTGGATAGATAACGCTCCCCGAAGGAGGGGATGATGACCACGATCAACTTTCCGGCATTCTCGGGGCGGTTTGCCACCTGTAACGCGGCCCAGGTGGCCGCACCGGAGGATATACCCACAAGCAGCCCCTCTTCCCGCGCAAGGCGGCGGGCAGTCTGGAATGCATCGTCGTTCTTCACGCGGATAACTTCGTCATAGATGGCTGTGTTAAGGACATCCGGGACGAAGCCCGCTCCAATCCCCTGAATGGGATGCGGCCCCTTGACGCCTCCAGAGAGGATGGGTGACGCATCTGGTTCCACGGCGATGGCCTGGAACGACGGCTTGCGCGACTTGATCACCTCGCCCACGCCGGTGATCGTCCCGCCTGTGCCAATGCCCGAGACGAGGATATCAACCCTGCCATCGGTATCGCGCCAGATCTCCTCGGCAGTCGTTTTGCGGTGGATCTCAGGGTTGGCGGGATTTTTGAACTGTTGGGGAAGGAAATATTTCTTCGGGTCGGAGGCGACGATCTCCTCTGCCTTGCGGATCGCGCCGCCCATGCCATCGGGCCCGGGCGTCAGCACCAGTTCCGCGCCATAGGCCCGCAACAGCATGCGGCGTTCCCTGCTCATGGTTTCGGGCATGGTCAGAATGAGTTTATATCCACGCGCTGCCGCGACCATGGCGAGCGCAATGCCTGTGTTGCCACTGGTGGGTTCGACCAGCACGCTGTCCTTGTTGATCAGGCCAGCCTTTTCAGCGGCATCGATCATCGAGAAGCCAATGCGATCCTTCACCGAGTGGGCCGGGTTGAAGAATTCGAGCTTGGCGACCACTTCTGCTTTTGCGCCCGCGGTGACGCGGTTCAAACGGACCAGTGGGGTGTTGCCGATCAGTTCAGTTACATCCTTTGCGATTGTCATGCGTTGACTCCTTGTTATGTAGTTGGGCGTATGCCCGTATTAAAAATAAAAAACGACTGTCTGCCCGCTGAGGAAATCCTCAGCTTTGCAAACGATGGGTTTCATCCGAAAAGTAGGGGCGGATCGCAATCCATCCTTGCTACGTTGCCGGGGTCAAGCTCACCGTGTGCGGCAGTCAGCCGTATTCTTTGGGATAAGAGGCGGTGGCTTAGAGACCCCGCCGTGTACACATGCAGTTCATTGTAGTTTTCATATCTTCCTTTGGAACACCTGGATGGCAGCTATCTTACCAGATGATTGGAAGATTGTCATGATTGCTTTGGTTGTATAATTTTTATGACCGGATCGATCAGGAGGAGGAAAGCAGCAAATCTATGTTGCAGGATTTTTTCCATCAACGCAAACAGATGGTGGAGCGCCAACTCTGCACACGGGGGATCGAAGATGCACGGATCCTTGCGGCGTTCGAGGTGATCCCGCGTCAACTCTTTATGCCGGAGAAGATTCGCCACGCGGCCTATCAGGACCGGGCACTCCGCATCGGATTCGGACAGACCATCTCACAGCCCTATATTGTTGCATATATGATCGAACGGCTGGGATTGACCGGTAGGGAACGCATCCTCGACGTGGGAACAGGATCCGGCTACCAGTCAGCGATTCTCTCCAGGCTGGCGCGTGCGGTGCACACGATTGAATTGATCCCAGACCTGGCGGAGCGCGCTGCGCAGGTGCTGGCTGGGATGGGTGTGACGAATGTCTTCATTCATATCGGGGATGGATCGCAAGGCTGGACGGATGCCGCGCCATACGATGCCATTATTGTCGCTGCCGCCGGGCCGCGTGTGCCATACAGCCTGTTGGAGCAACCCGCGGATCACGGACGCATGGTCCTGCCTGTGGGTGAACCCGGCTTCCAGAAGCTGGAGTTGTGGCGGCGCGAAGAGGATTCCTTTGTGCAGGAAACCCTGATCCGCGTGGCATTTGTGCCGTTGAGAGGCAAGGAAGGAGTGTGACGATCGGAGCCTCGAAGGCCGAACTCCAGATCGCGCCGGTCGATTTTGCAAAGTTCAGCTGCCCGAACGCGCGTTCATCGAACGTATAAGCGATTCGATGCCACGCGGACCAGACATCCCTTTGATGCCCATTTATTCCCGCACACGGCTCATCGATCCGAACCTAGCTGGCAGAAAAGACATAAACTGCTTGTATCAAGACCCCATTTATGATACATTTAGTCCAGGTTGGAAGAGTGTTTAGTAAGTCGGGAGCGAGCATGACCACTTTTATATCCTATTCCCGGGTACATTCGGCGTTTGTAGTTCGGCTTGCCAAGGACTTGAAAACAGCGGGGTTTGATGTCTGGCTTGACCAGTTGGATATTCCCAAAGGTGCACGCTGGGACGATGATATCGAGGCGGCTGTAGAGAGAAGCTCCACCTTTATGATCGTCCTGGCACCTGAGTCCATGGAGTCTCAGAATGTCAAGGACGAATTGAGTTATGCCATCGACGCGGGCAAGTACATCCTGCCTGTTGTGATAAAGCCCTGCAAGATCCCCCTGCGGCTAAGACGATTTCAATATGTGAATTTCACGGATAAGCCTTATAAGGATAGTCTCGCGGATATCAAGCATTTGTTGAGTCATATGCAGCAAATAGCGAAGGCGGTGGAGGAAAAGACACATAATGAGCAGGCTACTTTGCTATTCGGGGAACCCATTATCCCACTCGTCGAGCCAGCTTCCGCACCTGAACCTGAACTTCTGGAAACGGCGGAGAGGTTTACGCCGCAAAAGGGACTTGATAAACGCGTTCCGCTGATCCTCCTGGGTGTCCTTGGGCTGGCAGCAGTTGCTGCCATTGCTGTTTTTGCCCTTGGCAGAAATAATTCGGCTGCCCCTCCTCTGGCAACTTCGAGTCTGACACCGAGCCTGCCAACGCTAACAGCCACTCAGACGCCAACTCCACTGCCGAGTCAGTACACCGATGATCATGGAGTAACCCTGCGCCTCGTCAGTGCAGGTGAATTTGTCATGGGCGCTGATGACGGGGAGAGCGACGACGCTCCGGTTCACAAGTTATTCCTCGACAACTTTTATATTGATAAATATGAAGTAACCAATGAGCTTTACAGGGCTTGTGTGGATGCGGGCGCATGCCTGCCTCCCAGGAAGGACGGTTCCCTGACACGGACAGGGTATTACAGCAAGCCTGAATTTGAGAGGTATCCTGTGGTGAACGTGGACTGGGATATGGCCCGAAAATACTGCACGTGGCGCGGCGCACGTCTGCCCACGGAAGCCGAGTGGGAGAAAGCCGCACGCGGCCCGGATGGCCGCATCTATCCATGGGGCAATAGTATCGATTGCAATGAAGCCAACTATTCCGGGTGCCAGGATGACACGGCGTCCGTCATCAGCTTTGAAGATGGGCTGAGCCCCTACGAAGTTTTCAATCTGGCGGGCAATGTATATGAATGGGTCAGCAGTCTTTTTATGGATTATCCCTACGACTCCACCCATGAGGATTTGATGGCTCCCGGTGAGCGGGTTATACGCGGCGGCTCTGTCTCTGACAGCAACAATGAAGCTCGCGCTGCCTTCCGCCAGAAGGTCGATCCATCAACATTTCGTGACGATATTGGTTTTCGCTGTGTGGACATCCTTGGTAATTCCGCAAAAGCAAACACCCTGGTGACAGTGACCCCTACTAAAAACCCTGCTGCAACAGCGCAGGCGGGCACGAAACGTGCGCTTAGAACCCAGGAAGTACAAGATGCAATAGCCGGTACACTGTCACCGGGCGCTACACAGCCGTTAATAATTGCATCAATGACGCCCCTAACTGATATTCATACTGATACCCCTAAGCCGTCCACATCCACGACTGAGGCACCACCCATCATTACAACTGAGCCGCCACCCATTATTACAACTGAACCGCCACCCATCATTACAACTGAGCCACCACCCATCATTACAACTGAACCGCCGCCCACGGGGGAGCCCATTGTGGAGCCCACACAGGAGCCGGTCACCTTCAATTGATTCGCCTGTGCTAAAAGTGGATTAAAGACCATCGAAGTCACAACTGTTGCCTGTACATCTTTATTTCTACGTCGAAAAGACCAGCCCGTTTTCGGGCTGGTCTTGTATTTACGCTCTCGCCAAATTTACTGGCATTGCATCCCAAGTGGACCCTCGCGGACTCTGCACACGACCCCATTGCTTGAAGAAAAATGGGACCCTGGCGGCTTCGCGCAGG
>JANMSY010000721.1:0-9935 GCA_031389865.1 Anaerolineales bacterium
CGCGGTTCCACCCGATTTACTCTCAAAATGAAAGTATCTCTTAAGCCGCTAACGGAGCCACCCGTTCAACCTACTTGCTTTCGCTTTCAGCTTCACGCTCGCGAGGGGTTTTCGGTGATTTTTCCTTGAAGAGACTCTCAATCATCGATCTCTTCTCCCTGTCAGGGTCACATCACGTACTCGTCTCGGTCAATGCTTTTTATGCAGTGGGCGGAATAGGGCTCGAACCTACGACCTCATCGATGTCAACGATGTGCTCTAACCAACTGAGCTACCCGCCCGAAGGATTGACATTATAACGAGGGCGGGCATTTTTGGCAATACACTATTTGCCTGTGCACGCAAAGGTTGTCAGTGACTTTGCAATGCCTGGGCGAGCTGCCAAAAAGGGGCAAAAAAAGCCGTAACTTGCCGTTTGCGCCATAAGATGGCAGATCTGGCAAGAAATTACCTGACATGTTTTGCGTGCACACGAATATGCCGTCAACCAGGAGTTCTTAAATCCATGCGGTATAATCGCATCGCCATGCCCAGACGTAAAGCCCCCGAAGACATGTCTGTTGAGGAATTGCGCCGTTTGCTCATCGAGAAGCGGCGCGGTGCCCGGCGTGAACGGCTGGAGCACTTTAAAAGAACGGGACGCGTGGTGGACGTGACCCCGGATGTATCTGCCGCAGTGGTGGATACGCTCGAAGATGGCAGCGATCAGCCCCAGGTCCCGGTAACGACGAAGCGCAGACGAGTGATGGACCGGCTCCTATTAGCGGTGGAAGTCCTGGCTGTCGCAGGGCTCGTGGGTGTCCTCATCAGCGGGTTTGGGATCCTGCGCACTCTGAATGAAGAAGTGGCCTCCGCTTTAATCCAGGAGACGTTGACACCGACGCCACTCGTGATGGCGGTCGTGCTGCCTTCGGGACACACACCTCCTGATGCGCAGGGGAATACGCGACCGAATATTGATGAGATTCCGTCACATTTGCAGCCGATGGTGCAATCGCTGGCGAATCTCCCAGTACCCACTGCCGCACCCGACCAGGGGATTCGCATTCAGATCCCGTCGATCGACATCGATGCGCCAATCGTCCAGGGTGATGGTTGGGAACAGCTCAAGAAGGGTGTTGGGCAGAATGTTGGCTCGGCAAACCCCGGGCAAAATGGAAATGTGGTTTTATCCGCGCATAACGATGTGTATGGAGAACTCTTCCGTTTTCTAGATAAGCTGCAGCCCGGCGACCAGGTGGTCCTGTATACGCAACAGAGACAATATGTCTATGTGGTGGACCGCACGGCAATCGTGGAACCGACCGCCGTGGAGGTGATGGCACCCACTGGAAGCCCAACGGTAACGTTGATCTCATGTTACCCATATCTTGTTAACAAACAGCGCATTGTTGTTTTTGCGCGATTACAAAATTAAGGAGTATCAAATGGCTAAAAGAATTAAGCGAACAACTTCGGTAAGTGTAACTCCCTCCACTTCCCGCACGGAGTTCAACCCGGATTACAGTGCGGTAAAAAAAGACCTGGCTCGCATCGGCACGCTTGCAGGTTTTTTCATCACTGTATTGATCGTTCTTTCGTTTTTCCTGCGATAGTTTTTAGTAGAGAGGCTCGCGCTGATTAGCGCAGGCATTGAAAAAATATCTGAAGGGATTCATGGAGGCGACCCATTGGGTCGCCTGCTGATTTATGGAACACGAAATTACTCTCACAACATTTACCTATGGCGGAGACGCTATGGGACGACTCGAAGATGGTCGCGCAGTCTTTGTGCCGTTTGGCCTGCCTGGTGAGCGTGTACGCATCCGCTTAACGGACGAGAAGCGTAACTTTGCGCGCGGGGAACTGGTGGAAATACTGGAGCCTTCGCCGCACCGAATTGCACCGCGTTGCATACATTTTGGTGTGTGCGGGGGATGTCATTACCAGAATTTGCCTTATGAAAAACAATTGGAAGTGAAAGTGGAAATCCTGCGCGACCAGTTGACGCGCATCGGCAAGATCGAAAACCCGCCAGTGCAAAAGATGGTGGCGAGCTCAAGCCCATGGAATTATCGGAATCATGTGCAGTTCCATTTGACCAGAGAGGGCAAGCCAGGCTACGTTACTGCTGGCCGTCCAAGAGTATTTGCCATTTCCGAATGTCATCTTCCAGAGGGGTCCATCAATTCCCTGTGGCCCCACCTTGAGTTTGAGCCTGAGATGAACATCGAGCGAGTCTCGCTGCGTTCAGGCGTGGATGATGAGCTGATGCTTGTGCTTGACTCAGATTCAGCGGAAGCTCCAGAACTTGAGATCGAAGCGGGGATTTCGGTCACACATATTTTCGAGGAGCATACGGTTGTCATTGCGGGGAACGACAACAACACAATTCGTGTTTTGGAGCGCGATTTTCGAGTCTCTGCCGCATCGTTCTTTCAGGTGAATACAGCCATGGCTGCGAAGATGGTGGAACACTTAATTACCCATTTACCCATCACATCATCCTCCACTATTCTTGATATGTACTGCGGAGCAGGTTTATTCAGCGCATTCCTGGCACCGAAATGCGGACGAGTGATCGGGGTCGAGTCATCAGAATCGGCATGCGAGGATTTTGCTGTCAACCTGGATGAGTTCGAGAATGTGGAACTGTATGAGGGATTGGCGGAGGATGTGATCCCGCATCTCGAAGCGAAACCAGATATCGTGCTGGTTGACCCGCCGCGCGCGGGATTGGATAAAAGTGTCGTGGATGGGATCCTGAAGTTAAATCCAAAGGTCATTGCATATGTCTCATGCGACCCATCCACACTGGCACGTGACGCGGCGCGACTGATCAAGGGGGGATACCCGCTAAAAGATGTGACACCGTTTGACCTGTTCCCGCAGACGTTTCATATCGAGAGTATTTGCCTCTTTGAACGTTGATTCTTGATTAGTCGCGTCAGCTTCCCGTTGGCTCGACCAGAGGCGGGATCGTGAGTGCAGCCAGAGCTTTGATCTCACGATAGGTAAACGTCCAGATTGCCTTGGACACTCTATATACGTAGCTCCGCCCGTTTTTATTCGGAACAAACAACCCTCTTTTTCTCCTGTCTATGATTTTTGCTGTGTACTGCAAAAAAAGGACGGCGGTCAGCCGTCCTGCTTGTTTAGCTTTCAGAGAGTACGATCACCCTGTCTTCAGGAGCAAAAGTTACAGGCGCAGATTTCCTCGGATTGGTACGAACACCATAGGATTTGCCCGAATCATTCGCCTGGGAAGTAATGCGATAGCCAATGGCGGTTTCGCCGCGCCTGCGCGCAGCTTCGACAACAGCGTAGAAGTTGATTGGCTCTCCTGTGCTCACATAATCACCGACAGGTTTGAGATAGACTTCAGCGCCCTCGGGGTCAAAGATATCGTTAAGGACATCAAATAGTTCGGCGTTTTCCGAGAGCTGGGACATCATCAGGCTGACGAGGTGTTCGCTGACGATGAAGTCATCCACTTTGGTGGCTTCGGCGAGTTCGCGGTTTCGCAGATCGAGCATTTCGCTGACAATGGAGAATGGAGTTTCATCCTTCTCTGCCATATCCCGCAGATGCAGCAATGTGACAAGTGTCTTCGCATCCGCTTCCTGGGGAGGCACTGTACTGTATGCCAGTACGATCACGTGATCGTAGTCCTGCACGCCCAGTGTATTAAGTAGATCGCGGTCGTTTGTCTCGCCTTCCTGCACGACGAGTTTTTGATTTTGGAGTGTACCACCCTGGGCCTTGATCTGCTTGTCAATGTTATAGATATCGGCAACAACCGTCACCTGCGAACCTTTGGCAACGTAGTGATCCAGCTCGTGCACGATGGTCGTGCCGCTGCGGTTCCATCCAAGAATGAGACACTTCTCAGGCTGGGGCTCCAGCGCTCTTCCGTTCGAGCGGATTATCGATTCGTTAAACGGAGGCAGGCCCACATTTGAGACGCGAACTGTGTCGTCATCTGCAGAGAGGGCAAAGACCTGGTCACCCTGCTCAATACAAGTGTCCATGGGCGGGCTCAGAAGAATCCTCCCATCCGCCTTGCGCAAACCCATTAAGCACGAATCCTCAAAAGCAAGCAGCGCTTCCCCGAACGTTTTTCCAGTGAGAGCAGGCTCGTGTTTGAAGTAGATCTCGTCGCCTCCAAAATCCAGGATCTCGGTGTACACAACCGAAAGACCCGATTGACGTGATGTCTGGGCGACCACACGCGCGATCAGATCGCCAGTCAGGACAGCCTGGACGTTATCCTTCTCTCCGACCAGTTTCAGCACCCCCATATTTTTCGCATCCCGAATTTGGGTGACGATGTGATACGGCTCGGCGCGGCGATTGGGATTGTTGGTGATCGCCAGCACAGTCTTGATCACATCTGTATCGGGGTCGCTGTGTTCAGGGGGCAATACAATGATGGATTTTGCGGTATGAGGGCTTGTGATTTCAAGATCGTTCGGGTCAATAGGGCTCCCATTTCGACAAATAATGCGCGTCCGACCCTTGACCTCAACCCGCTCACGTATCTCGTCCTCCATCTCCACCTTGTCTTTATCTGCCAGCACAACAATGCGTGCCCTTGTTTGATTCTCATTCGCAGTCATCAATTCGTTAAGAATAGTAAAGACCTGTGGCGACCATCCAAGCACGAGCGTGTGATTCGATTCAAGTACATGCGAACGCCCCTTGCGCAGGCGCCCCATTTGGTCTTCGATACCGTTGTTCAATACACCGATCAGCGCGCTGACAACGAAAACGCCACCCAATGTTACGAACAACATCACAATACGGAAACCAGTTCCTGTATCACCGCCCATGGTGCCTGAGTCCAGCGTGCGCATGAGGCTTTCCCACGCGGCTTCACCAAAACTTAAGCGTCCCGTTTCGCCATCCTGTATAAACCCCGCAGCCGAGATGACCATCCCTGCAACCAGTACTACAATTAAAGAAAGCACAAACAGCATACCGATTAATGCTGGTGTGCCGCGCGACATCAAATTATCAAATTGATATCGGAGACGTTGACCAAGTATAGGCTTCATTGAAACTCCATGCGTAAGATTTTGTGGATTGTATGCAGATTGCCAATCGAATCTGAATTTTACAATCATTCTGTACTGCACCAACCAACAGCCTTGCAAAGATGGGTCATGGGGGTAGAATCTGAAACATCCAAATTTCGCAAGTCTGAAAAGGAGACTCTTATGGCTACGATACTCACCTGGTACGGACATGCCGCTTTGGGGCTCGAAACAGGCGGATATAAACTTGTGATTGACCCTTTCCTGAATGGAAACCCCGCTGCTTCCATCTCCCCTGAGGCCGTGGAGGCGGACTATATCCTCATCAGCCACGGACACGGTGACCACGTCGGTGACAGCATCTCCATTGCCAAACGGACAGGCGCCATGGTCATTAGCAATGATGAGATCGCCAATTGGTTTGCGGGGCAGGGTATCGAGAAAACCCACGGCCAGCATCTGGGCGGCGGGTACAAACATCCCTTCGGTTATCTCAAGCTGACATTTGCCATCCATGGTTCGGCGCTGCCCGATGGGTCGAATGGTGGCAATCCATGCGGGTTCTTATTGACGACGAATGAGGGGAACAAAATCTATATGGCGCAGGATACCGGTCTTTTCGGCGATATGAAACTGATCGGCGAGGAAGGCCTGGATCTGGCGGTCATCCCAATTGGCGACAACTACACCATGGGCCCGGATGACGCGCTGCGGGCAGTCAAATTGCTTGAGCCGAAGGTTGTTATTCCCATCCATTACAACACCTTTGATCTACTCAAGCAGGATGAACATGCCTGGGCGGAACGCGTGCAAAAGGAGACGAACACAAAAGCTGTGGTGTTGAAGCCGGGAGAAAGCTTTTCGTTGTAATAAAAAGGTTACAAAAGAGGGTCCGCAGTTTGACTCAAAATATTGTTTATGCTAGTATGAGCATGGTTCATTTTATCCACCCTGTTGTTTTAATGTTTCAGGAAATGATCAATATATGCTCTGTGGAATTTCGGCATCGAAAGCTGTACTGGGAAATCATCGCGTTTGGACGATGGTTTCTTTTTATTTTCATCATCCACTATCAAGGAGTTGAGATATGAATAAAAAACACCCGTTTTCGAATTTGATCCTGGTCGTGGCAATACTCTTGAGCTCTTTTCTATCATTGAAGTCCACAACAAATGTCAAGGCCAGCCATACACCCAACCCAACCAGTGTGACCGTGGCTGGGTCGTTGCAGAGCGAAGCAGGTTGCTCTGGCGATTGGCAGGCAGATTGTGCCAACACTCATTTAGGCTACGATGCGAATGATGACGTCTGGCAGGGCAGTTGGACGCTGCCTGCAGCTGGTTATGAATACAAGGCTGCCCTCAATAATGGTTGGGCTGAGAACTACGGTCTCAACGCCCAGCCCGGTGGTTTAAATATCGCTCTTGCCGCCGATGGTGGCGCGGTCAAGTTCTATTATGACCACAAGAGCCACTGGATCACAGATAATAAAAACTCAATTATTGCTGTGGTACCTGGCAGTTTCCAGTCTGAGCTTGGCTGCTCCGGCGATTGGGACCCGGGTTGTCTGCGCTCCTGGCTGCAGGATTCCGATGGGGATGGCATCTATTCGTTTTCAACCACTGCAATCCCGGCCGGAAGCTATGAGGGCAAGGTCGCTCTGAATGAAAGCTGGGATGTGAATTATGGTGCGGGCGGCGCACAGAATGGACCCAACATCACCTTCAGCGTGGCCGCCCTGGGAGACAAGGTAACTTTTAGCTACAACGCAACCACGCACATTTTAAGCATCAGCACAGCTGGCTCCAAACCTGACAACAATGTGGAATGGGATGGCCTGCGCCATGACTCGCGCGATCTCCTCTATCGCACACCAGGGGGAGCAGTGCCAGCGGGCACACCTGTCACCATCCGCTTTAGGACTTTTCATAACGATGTGACCGGTGTTGGCTTGCGTGTAAACAGCTTCAATGCAGGCGGGCAGCAGTTGATTCCGATGACTCGTGCCGCCAGCGATGTATCGTGTTACGAGCCTGGCTTGGAAAATTCCAGTTGTGATTACTGGGCTGCTACACTGACGAATGTTCAACCGGATAACTTGTGGTACCGGTTCATTGTGACTGACGGGACCCAAAACGCCTATTACGCTGATAATACGACGGCGCTCGACGGTGGTCTGGGCAGTCCCACTGAAAACGCCATCGATAACAGTTACGCTCTGATGGTTTACGAACCGGATTTCACAGCTCCTGCCTGGGCGCGTGATGCAGTGATCTACCAGATCTTCCCGGATCGTTTCCGCGACGGACGGAAGAACAACAACGCCAAGACTGGCGATATCCGTTACGATGACCCGGTGCTGGCTCTGCCCTGGGGAACCCTGCCCGAAGGCTACTGCCGAAATTACGCGGATGGCAACACCAATTGTCCGTGGCGCTTTGATGCTACGCCTCCCGATTACAGTCCAACAAAGGAAAGTCCGCGCGGCCGTGACTATTATGGCGGTGACCTCAAAGGTG
This sequence comes from Anaerolineales bacterium, assembly GCA_031389865.1. GTDB lineage: Bacteria > Chloroflexota > Anaerolineae > Anaerolineales > Villigracilaceae > Defluviilinea. Next base: position 7,535 of record JANMSY010000721.1, read on the forward strand.
TGGATCAGAAATTGGATTATCTCAAATCGCTTGGCATAAATACCATCTACTTCAACCCGATCTTCGATGCAGGGTCCAATCATTCCTATGACACGCAGGATTACTATAAGATCGATCCATACTTTGGCACGCAGAAGGACTGGGAGAACCTGGTTAAACATGCGGATGAGCGTGGTATGCGTATCGTGCTGGATGGTGTTTTCAACCACATGTCGTCCGACAGCCCGATCTTTGACCGTTACCACCACTACCCGACGGCTGGCGCGTGTGAATCGACTGCTTCCATATATCGTTCCTGGTTCTACTTCCATGATGTGACGCCGGGCACGGGTACCTGTGTGAGCAGCAATGGGACGGCCAACGCGGCCACCTACGACGGCTGGTTCGGATTCGATAGCATCCCCGTCATTAACAAGTCTCTTCCGGCAGTGCAGGAATACTTTCTGACCGCGAACAATAGCGTTTCGCGCTACTGGCTGAATCAGGGAGCCGCAGGCTGGCGCATGGACGTTTCGGGTGACCCCAGCTTCCCCAGCGGCTATTGGGAGACGTTCCGTGATGTCACCAAGGAAACTGATCCCAGTGCACTTTTGATCAGTGAAACCTGGCAGAAGGATAGCACCCTGCTGCGTATGCTACGCGGCGACCGCTTGGACACAACCATGAACTACCGTTTGCGCGATGCCGTGATCGGCCTGCTCACGCCCGGCAGCTTTGATTCCAAGGGCTTTGCAGATAGCGGTCGCGTGATCGAACCCTCTGAATTTGCAGCGCGAGTTGCTTCGATCCGAGAGGATTACCCTGACGCAGCGTATTACTCGCTCATGAATCTGCTGGACAGTCACGATACCGAGCGTCTGCTGTGGACGCTGACGCCTGCGGAATCCGAAACACGTGCCCAGAAGGAATTCAATGCAGCCAACCTTGCGCAAGGCAAGCAGAGTTTACGGATCGCGTCGCTTATTCAATTTACGATGCCCGGTGCCCCGACTGTGTACTACGGTGACGAAGTCGGCATGACCGGTGACGATGATCCCGATGACCGAAGAACCTATCCGTGGACCGACCTGGGTGGCGCTCCAGATAACGCTCTGTTCGCGCACTATAAAACCCTGGCTGCTCTGCGTGACCAAAACGCGGCACTGACCGATGGCGATATACGTATCCTGCTGGCAGACGATGAGTCAGAGGTTGTTGCCTACGGCCGCAAAACAAATACCCAGGCCGCGGTGATCCTTATCAACCGCAGTAATGACCCACAATTGGCCGCGATCCCGGTAGCGGGCTATATCCCCAATGGCACAGTCTTGCATAATGCATATGGCGTGGGTGTGGGCGGCCCAGGTTCTGTCACCGTGACAGATGGCAAGATCAACGGAACAATTGGCCCGAAGAGCGCCTGGCTGCTGGTCACAGGGTTGATCGACCTCCAACCCCCGCTAGCCCCTGCCAATTTGCATGTGACAAATGAAGGCAATGCCCAGGTAAGCCTGGCATGGAATGCTGCAGTGGGTGCAGCTGGTTACAACGTTTACAGAAGCCCACTAACTGGCGGTGGTTTTGTTCGAGTCAACTCCGATGTATTGGCTGGCACCAGCTTTACAGATACCGGTTTGAGCAATGCACAGACGTACTTCTATGTTGTGACCGCGCTCGATGCTGCTGGAAACGAAAGTGCATATTCGAAGGAAGCCAGTGCCCTACCGCATCTCACTATTGGTTGGGCTAATCTACAATGGCCACCCTCAATGAACCATACGATCAGCGTAGTGGATCGCACGGATGACGTCTACGGTCAGGTCTGGATCGACGGCGCAACCAACCAACCAGGCGCAACAGCGGGTCTGCTTGCACAATTAGGTTTTGGTCCAGATGAAAGCAATCCAGAAGACAACCCGAACTGGATCTGGGTAGACGCAGCTTTCAACGGAAATACAGGTAACAACGATGAGTTCGTTGCAAGTCTGCTGCCAGAAGTGGTTGGTACGTTTGATTATGCCTACCGTTATTCAACTACGAATGGTAGAGATTGGGTCTATGCAGACCTGGATGGCACCGGCAATGGTTACAGCCCGGCTCAAGCCGGCAGCTTGACCGTCATCTCTAGTGGAGATGAGACCTCTCCTGCAATACCTACCGGGTTGCATGTTATTTCAGCCTCTCCCGATGGCATCGAGTTGGTATGGGATGCTGTGGCTGGTGACCCAACCCTGCATGGTTATGAAGTGCGGCGCAGCGACTCAGATGGTGGCCCCTATACCACGCTGGCCCTGGTCACAGAGACGAGTTACACAGACACCTCGATTGTTGAGAACGAAACCTATTATTATGTTGTGCGCGCCGTGGATACAGCCTTCAATCGCTCCCCTGATTCCGCTCAGGTGACAGCTACAGCCGAACT
>JANMSY010000208.1:0-4346 GCA_031389865.1 Anaerolineales bacterium
CCTGTAAAATTGAGCGACCCTGTGATCAGACAGTTCCACCGCTGCAACATCATAAGGATGATTTAATCCAACTACGATATAACCATGACTGGCAAGCTCGCTGGCGAGAACCGTATAAAACTCCACGTTTGTTCCATTGCCAGGGGAAAAGATAACGATTGGATACGGGTTCTCATCGTCTGCCACTTCCGCCTTCCATAGGGTATCGGAACGGATGAACCGGAGACCGAGCACTTTCCAGGATTCAACTTCGCCGCTTTCGACCAGGGATCTCGATACCGTCGAAAGCTCAGGAAAGTAAGAACTGCCTATCCCAGTTCCGCTTTCGGCGGGATACCAAAGAAGAGCAATTACTTCACGAAAGTCGTTTGGGTCATTTGTCATTGCCTCTGGTCTCGAAAAATCCACCCATTTCAAAACTGTCTGGCCGACAGAATAAGGCCCGGTCGGGGCAGGCAATTCCAGTTGGAAAGTGATCGACACCACCCATAGAACCACCAGGGCGGATGCCAGCAAGATCGCGTTTTTCAGTACGTTAGGCTGCATAATTATTTTTCCCTGTATTGGTTTGGTCTGGTAGAGTAAGCAGAAATATAGCATCTACTACCTGGCATAACAACCCTCTGGAGAAGGTACTTCAGGAAGAACCTGTCACCAAATATATTTGAGTTTCATCAAAATATTTGTTTTTACAACAAAATTCTTGACAAAAATCAAAATATTTGCTACACTGGCGGCATTGGAGTACCCAAATGCCACTCATCCCTCAATCCTGCCCTAGTTGTTCCTCTCCACTAGTCGTCACCCAGCTCAACTGCACCTCATGCGGTACAGGCGTCGTTGGCAAATTCGAGCTCTCGCCATTTTTTCGTCTCTCTCCTGAAAGCCTGAATTTTCTTGAGGTCTTCGTCCGCAACCGCGGCAACGTCAAGGAAGTGGAGCGCGAAACCGGCGAATCCTACTGGGCCATCCGCCGCCAGTTGGATGAGGTCATCACTGAAATGGGCATGGAAGCGCCCCAAGCGGACGACATCTCGACCCGCCGTCAGGAAATCCTTGCCCGGCTCAGCCGTGGTGAGATCAACGTGCAGGAAGCTACAAAATTACTTGCTCAAGCTAAAGGAGACGTCTCATGAATGGAGAAAAGGAACGTTTATTGATTTTGGATATGATCGCCGAAGGGAAGATCACCGCTGAGGAGGCGGAGGAGCTTTTCAAGGCCATGGAAGTGGCGGAGGATGGTGCCGCTTCAGATAACATCCCCACAGGGGACTCAGCCGGGCTTGCCTCTCCCCTATCGAACTTATCTCACCTGGAGGCTCTTTCGAATCCCCCATCCATCAACAACAGGTCCGGGTCCAAAGACCTGGTCGCCGCCCTGAAGGAAGCCGGCATTGACCATGTGACTCTCAGCGATGTGCAGGAACTCCAAAGCAACAGGATTACCGCGGAATACATGCGTGAGATGATCGCACTTGGCGTGAAGCCAGACGGTCTCAGTGAATGGATGGAGCTGCGTGAGCACCGCATCACCCCCCGTTATGTACGCGAGCTGCGCGATATGGGCATCACAGGTTTTGACGTGGATGAGCTTACAGAACTCAAAGATCACGGCGTCTCCGCAAAATACATTGCGAGCCTGCACGAAATGGGACTCAAGGACTTCGATGTGGAGGAGCTTGTCGAACTGAATGACAATGATGTCTCGGCAAAATACATTGCCGAGTTGCGTCAGGCGGGCTACAAGGATCTGGATGTAGATGAGTTGATCGAGCTCAGTCAGAATGATGTCTCCTTAAAATATATTAGTGAGCTGCGTGAACAGGGGCTGACCGATCTGGATATAGACGACATCGTGGAACTCAGCAGGCATGATGTTTCACCCAAATACATCGCCGAGTTGAGGAAGCTGGGATTCAAGGACTTTGATGTGGACGACCTGGTGGAACTGGGAAAGCACGATGTCTCTCCCAAGTTCATTGCCGAGTTGCACAAGCTTGGGCTCAAGGACCTGGATATTGAAGATCTGGCTGGGCTCGGCGCCCATGGCGTCTCGCCTGAATTTATCGCCGAGATGTACAAGCTTGGACTCAAAGACCTGGATGTGGATGAACTGGTTGAGCTGGTAGATCATGATGTTTCGCCCCAGTTCCTCGCTGAACTGCGTGACATGGGACTCAAAGACCTCGACATGGACGAATTCGTTGAGTTACGAAACCACGATATCTCGGCAAACTACATCCGGTCCATGCGCGAACTGGGTCTTATGGACCTGGATGTGGATGAAATCGTCGAACTCCGCACCCACAATGTGACCGCCAAGTTCGTGCGCGAACTGCGCGAGATGGGATTCACTGATCTGCCCGTGGACGAGCTCGTCGAGTTGAGCATTCATCACGTCACCCCACGCTTCATCCGTGAGACGCGGCGTCAATACGGCGAAAACCTGACCCTGCAAAAACTGCTCGATATCCGTCTTCATGGTGTCGATGAAGACCTGCTGGAGGAGCTGCGTACTGCGGGTGTGAAGGTCAAAATCAGGTGATCACAAGTTGTTTAAAAACAGAGCCCGTCATTGCAATGACGGGCTCTGTTTTATTCGAACTGCACTTGTTATCGTCCGGCAAACTGAGAACCCAGAATTCCTTCCAGCACTTTCAAAACCGCTGGATCCTGACCGACATACAACACGAGCGTACGTCCGGCTCTAAAGAAATGAGGCGCATCCTCCCAGGTGACCATATTGGTCCCAATGGAGCCGCCGTCCGCTGCCACCTCGGCGGCTGCCGCATTCAGCGCTTCAGTGGTCTCGAATTCAAAGGCCTGGACTTCCGCGCCGTTGATATTGAGGATCTGACCAGGCACGGTGAAGAACGGCTGCTCAACCATATCACCGGTTTCCACCGTCAAACCTGCGTTCTTCAGGGCAGTGACGAGCGTGTTGAGGTTATCCACGACTTCGGTCTGTACAGCAGTGGAGGCTGCCAGGGTATTCACTGGGTCCTGGATGTTTGCCGGAGTTATTACCTGCGCTCCACAAGCCGCAGCCAGGAACGCGAATAGAAGTAAACTGCCTACAAGTAAAAACCTGCTTTTCATTTTCTCTCTCCTTGCTACTAAAAGTTGCCACTTCCATGGGTAAACCACCCGCTGAAGGCTTCACCCATGGAAAAAGTGGACCGGGAACCTCTTACATGTCCCGGTCCACTTTGTACTAACGATACCATGTACGATTCCGAACGGCTGTTAAGCATAAAGTCGAGAATCCGCTTATCCCCATATTTGCACCATCCCGGGATTGGATATTTCCCGTTCCCCCATTCCTAACATTGACTGACTGATTTTCCGTTACCTACGGAATGTTGAGTATTTATACCCTGAATATTGGTGGTGGCATCCCACGGTCCTTCCAGCTTTGGCGACCCGCGAGGGTATAAGCGAGGGAACGAAAGGCTATCCAGGTAAAAATCAACAAACTGATGGGATAAAGCAATACCAGATACTCAGGGATGCGAAAGCGGCGATACGCCAGCCAGATCATCAACAGGGCTTTACCGACAGCGATCACGGCCAGGGACGTGGGGAAATTCATGGGCGCAATCATTGCATGGAACAAAACATAGATAGGGACGAGGAACGAGATGGCGATCCAGGACCAGCCGATGCAATAAAGCAGGACATGGTGATCAAATGATGCAAAGATGGTTCTCGTGAATCCATTCAGCGCATCAGAATAACCATGATACATGCGGCAGGTGACGTGATGGGAGGCATCCATGAACTGCCAGCGGAAACCTTGTGCAATGATATTGTGCCCGAGCTTGATATCGTCTACAGGATGATTGCGGATCGCTTTGTAGCCGCCGATCGCTTCAAAAGCGGAACGACGAAACAGCATGAACTGACCGATCGTCACCGAGAGAGCAGGCAGGCGCAATTCTTCTGCCAGCATAATGGGGAAAAAGCAAAAGACCCCAAATGCCAAAATAGGTACCGTAAGTTTCTCGCCCCAGGTCCGCATTTCCTCGCGCGGAAAGCCGGTGACAAGGTCAGCGTCCTGGGCGACCAGGGCAGAGACACTGTCACGCAACGCGTTCGGCTCGTGACATGTGTCCGCGTCCGTAAACAGGATCAGCTCGCCGCTTGCTCGCTGCGATAGCTGGTGGCATGCCCAATGTTTGCCGAGCCAGCCCGGGGGCGGCGTTACTCCATCCAAAACAGTCAGGCGCGCATCCCGCCTGCAGATCTGCTCAAGGATCGCAGCAGTCTGATCGGTGGAGTTGTCGTTCAACACGAGAACTTCGAAATGGGCATACTCCTGCGCCAGCAGGGACTCTACGCAGGTC
>JANMSY010000209.1:0-6762 GCA_031389865.1 Anaerolineales bacterium
ATTCGGTTCGCACTGCGATGCGGTGCCACGGATCGCGTCGCATCTCGCTGATTGTTTCCTCCCCATCATATTTTGTTTCGCCCTGTGCCAGGAGAGACGCCATGCTGGTTCCCATAAGACCATTAGATATAGGATTACCACAAAGGTCCAGAATAGTTGGCATGAGGTCCATTAAACGTACTTGCTGACGGATGACCTGACCATGCGGTCCATTCGGGATCATCATGATGAGCGGCACCTTGAGGATTTCGTCGAACAGGTTGCTCTCCCAGTGGCCCCAGCGGCCGTGGTCGAGAAACTCCTCCCCATGATCGGCTACGAGGAGTATCAGGGTATTGTCGGCAAAACCTGAATTCTGGATGTGATTGATCAACCGGCCAATTTGATCATCCAAATATTGCAAAGATTTTTCGTACAAACCGATAAAATGGTCTCGCTGTGCGATTGTCATGGGCTTATCTCGATCAAAGTTTGACCGGCCGTACATGATCGCCAGATCTTCCCATGCCTGGGCGATCTCTCTGGGATGGACCAACGCTTCTTCCAGATGGTAGGGCCAGTGTACATCCATGTAATGGGCCCAGGCGAAGAAGGGCGTTTCCACCCGATCCAACCATTGGCAGAGGCTGCCAGTCACTTCAGCGGCAGAACTGTAAAGGCGTGCGGGTCGCGTGCGCATGCCAACAGTACGCAGCAAAGAATGGGTCAGTTCATTTTGCAACAGGCGTTGGCCCCCTCTTATCCGCCGCAATCGAGGGTCAACTTCGCCTGGATTCAATTCAACAAAATGAAGGAAACCCCGGTCAAAGCCGGTGGCGCGGCTGAGATGGAGGTTGGTAGTAAAGCCGCCGGTAAAGTAGCCATGCGAGGCCAGTGTTTCAATGGGTGATGGGCGTTCAGGTGCCAGGCGTCCAAGACAGCCACCGTACATAGCTGCATAGCTTGAAGTTAAGAGTACTGGAAAAGCCGCCTGGGTCCAGGAGCCACCTGAGATCGCCTGGTCGAAGCGAATTCCGGAGTGTGCCAATCGATCTATATTGGGGGTTATGTGTGCCTTGTGCCCATAACAACCAAGTCGATCGGCTCGTAAAGTGTCTATTGTCAGAAGGACTACATTGGGTCTGTTCATTGCCTAGTATTATCCGAATAATTATGATTGGGATGGATTTGAAGCTTGAGTTTATAGAACGATCGTAGAACAACTCTAAAAAGTGGTAAATATAGAATTGCTTAGTTGCTCGGCCCGAGCCAACCCGAGGAAACCGCCCCTGAGTTGCCTTCCGCGCACACAACACCTTTGCAAAAATAGAGGTCTCGCTCTGGTAGATTTCCAGCTGAGAAGTTGGCTTTCTCGCCCGGCACCAAAGAAAACTGGGAAAGATAACTTCCTGTAAATGCTTGAACAAGCTTGATCGGGTGACAATCTGTTCCCGGTGCGCTACAGGACTGATTGAGATCGCCAAAGTGAGTCACGTAGCCATCTGCGGTGATCCGACCCGTTCTTGGATCGGTATCGAACCTGTCCAGGTTATCCCACTCGACAGGGATTTCACCCATCACCTCATGGACCCGTGTGGTCGTGTTGTTGAAAGAGCAGCCGGGCTCCGGGCTGTAGCTCGCGCCGCCATCTGCCGAGCAGAGCCAGGCAAAGGTGAACGGGTAGGTCTGGTCGCTATCATCGAGCATTTGATAGTTATCCCGAACCCGGAAAAGAAGGGCAAAGAGATGAGATCCAGAATCCGTCAGCTTGCCCGGGGCAGAGATCCATGTCGAAGCGGCGCTATTTTCGTGACCCAGGACCGACTCACGTGAAGGGAACTTATTGCAAAGTGCCGTGCTCCCAAAACAACTGACAGTAAAGTACGGCGCGCGACCGGCCTCATAAGCCGGGTCAGGAGTGTCAGGATACGCCAGAACGCCACCTTGATACGGGGCCACGCGTTGGCCATAATCCTGCAACTGGTTGACGAACACATAACCGAAGTCGGTTGGGTTGCCCGCCTGACACTGGCGTAACAGCCCGACCGCGCTATGTGTGCGCGACTCAAACTCGATGGAATAGTCTCCAAAGGCGTGGTATTGGATGACCATGGCATCCACCCCTGTTGGATAGCCCTCACCGCCCAAACAACCGGCCGAGTGAGAAAGTGTCACATCCCACTTGAAGCCACCATGCTTGTGCGTATTTTCCATCGGAGATGAGGGATTGGTATGTCCGACGCCCACGCCGCCGATCAGTGCCCCCAAATCAAAGTTGGAGAATGCCGCCGCCACATCCGGCGTATACGGATTCTCGCCGTGCTCGTGGTCATAGTGGCAGCCTCGTATATCGTCCCAGAGGGTGTGAAACAGGCTGTTGTCGTGCGCCGCCCCGGAGTCCGCGCACAGTGGCGCGTCTGGGTAGGGCGCCACGTGCCCCGGCTCAGTCGTTTGAAGAAGCTTCTGTTCGCTGCCTGGGGAAGTTTCCGGGAGCAGCTTCCCGGTGGCGGTCAGGCCAGGCAGGGCAGAGGCAACTGCAGGTGGCGTCTCGGAAGGCTTGGATGGCACTACGGACGGCGTCACCCCCTGCCGAGGGTTGCAGGCCGCAAACAGAAGCAAGATGGTGATGGATATCCACAGCTTCTTCGATCCCTTAGCTTTAGACCATGTGTGAGTCATTGATCAATCAATCCTTGTTCATGAATAAACTCTGCGAACAAACGGGCTTTTACTAAAGCACCAGCCTCGTTGACATGTCGTCCATCCGCCCAATAGATAGCTTCCTGAGGCATTACCTCAGCAAAATCGAAGAGCGGTACCTGCTGGTCAGCGGCCACTTCTTGTACAACGTCATTATTTTCCTGAAATCCATGCTGGTAATAGTCCTGAGCGGCGTAATCCTTCAGATAAGGTGAATGGGCCCAGGTCGTCAGCAGGATCGTGACACCCTGTTCTTTCGCGATGGCGCTCATGTTTTCCAAATTTCGGCGGAAATAGATCGGAGGATTCTCCTTCAAGATTTCAGCGGGATCAAGATTGTCCTCGCTGAGACGATATTCAAACGGCCAACTAACGTAGGTGGGTGAACTCACAAAATCATCAATAGACACTTGACGGGTAACGTTCATCGTCCTGCTCACAATCCTTAACAAAGCGCTTTGTTCCCACAGGGCAACCGGGGGGACCTGCCACGCCTGGCGCCTCCCCAAATCGTCACCACGATAAGCAGACGGTTCAACCATTCGTGCATGAACATCATTCGTGTTTTCATAGATGATGACGAGGTCTGGATCAAGGTCCAGCACCCGAAATTCGAGATTGACTAAGATTTCCCAGGAATTGTAACCCGGGACTCCCGCATTAATGACCTGTACGTTCTGATAACCGTAATCTTCTTTAAGCAACCGCTCGAGTTGGGCCGTGAAGGTGGCAGCATTATCTTTGATACTCACATCATACGTCGAAGAACCACCCAACGCTACGATCCGGTAGACTCCGCCTGGTTTTTCCAGAGAAAATTCGTCATTGCGGTAGCCCAATGAATTGTGAGACGTAAATCCTTTTCGATAATTCGGGGTGGGATAATAAGTGAGATAAGGATGGGGAGTCCAGGCGAAATCCTGAGCGTCAATGCTTGTAAACAAAACGTAGCGATCGTATTGCTCGGGTGTGGCCAGGAAATTTAGCCACAATCTTGCCCCGATCTCAAGTGAAACAAATGTCAGGAGAATGCTGAAAAATGCTAAGGCAAGCTCGGTCTTCTTTGGAAACCTGATCGCTGGTTGTTTTATAAGTAGATACAGCCCAGCCCCAATCGCCAGAAGCTGAACAACACCAATTAAGGCAATATACAGGGGCGACTCTATTCGCATGTCGGATACAAGCACCAGCTCAATCAACCGCCTAAAAAGGACACCGGTCGCGAGTAGAAAGAAGCCAAAATAGACTGGCACTTTGCGATGTATTCTTAGTCTATTCATAATCCAGGCCTACCTCTCGGCAGGCAGCGTCCAGCGATGTGACATGGAGACACTAAACTTTCCGTCGGGTTGGGCCGGACGGCCACGTACATGTCCCTCCGCGACTTCAAAAACCGCGGCGCCCTCAATAAAATCTTGAAGTCTATTATCGCCGACGATGGCCACATCTATCCTATAACGACCAGGCATCAGCAACAACTCGTCCAGTTCGCACACAAACTGCTGACCATTCTTTGGATCGTACGAGTCTTCCGGTCCACGCACCCTGCTCTGAAAGCTGACGATCGGCTGACCAATGGTATCGTAGATGAAGAAGTTGCACCCTATGCCCGGCACGCTCGCATCCACCCAAAAGACAAAACGAGCCGGGTGTCCCGCTTTCAAGAGGGCTGCTGACCCATTGCTGGAATTGGTCACCTCGGCGCCCATAAGCCTGACCTTTCCCTGGCCCTTCCGATCTGTCCGTTTGGAGAGGTCCAGCAATTGGGCCTTCTCGAGCGTTTGCAAGTAGGCATCAACTGCCTGGGTAATGGTTCCATCCGTGTGAACGGAGCCCTGGTGCAGGAAGATGCCGCGCTGGCACAATGTTTGTAACAACCCCATATTGTGGCTGACGAACACCACCGTGCGCCCCTCCTGGGCCACGTCGTCCATCTTGCCGAGACACTTCCTTTGAAAGGCCAAGTCGCCGACGGCTAACACCTCATCCACCAATAGAATCTCCGGCTCCAGGTGGGCGGCTACGGAAAAGGCCAGGCGCACATGCATACCGCTCGAGTAGTGCTTGACTGGTGTATCTAAAAAATTGCCGATGTCCGCAAAAGCCACAATCTCATCTAACTTACGCTCAATTTCGGCCTTTTTCATGCCTAGAATGGCGCCGTTCAAATAAATATTCTCGCGCCCGGTTAATTCTGCGTGGAAGCCTGTGCCCACCTCCAGCAGCGATCCTATCCGGCCATAGATGTCGGCGTATCCCTCATTCGGATCGGTGATGCCGGACAGGATCTTTAGCAGCGTGCTCTTGCCGGCACCGTTGCGGCCGATAATGCCAACGACCTCGCCAGACTTGATTTGGAAGGAAACGTCCCGGAGAGCCCAGATTGTTTCGTCCAGCTCAGCCGCGCCGGTGGCCTGGCCGCGCAGAAGCTTGCCCGCCCGGCGAAAGGGGGCTGCGAAAATATCGGCCACCTGATCAGTCAAGCGGTAGTAACTCTTCTGCAAACCACCAATGTGGTATTTCTTCCCTAAACCGGCGACCTCAATGGAAATGTTACTCATCGGGCTCACTTAGAGCACATCCGCAAAACCCTGTTCCATCCGGCGGAAGTAGAAGGCGCCGCTGATGAAAAGGAACACTGCCACCAGGGCAGAGACGAACGTCATTGGCCCAGGCGCTGTATCGGTGCCCAGCAACGCCCATCTAAATCCCTCTACCACCCCGGCCATCGGATTCAGCCCGTACAAGGTCCGCCAGGGTTCTGAGAGCAAGCTGCTTGGATAGGCGATAGGGGTCACCAACAGCAGGGCCTGGGTCAGAAAAGGGATCGTATAGTGCACGTCTCGGAACTGGACGTTCATGGCCGAGAGCCATAAGCCCGCGCCCAGCGAAGTGACCAGGGCGAGCAGCAAGAAAAATGGCAGCCAGAGGATGTTGAGTGTAGGCACCAAACCGTAAAAGAGCATCATGCCCAGCAGTACAACGAAGGCCAGTACAAAGTCTACAACCCCCGCTAGCACGGTCGCAATGGGCAAAGCCAGGCGCGGAAAATAGATCTTCTTAATCATGTTTGAGCTGAGCACCAGACTGTTTGAGGCCTGAGTGAGCGCGTTGGAGAAGAAGGTCCACGGGACCAACGCAGCATAGGCAAAGATGGGATAGGGCAGGCCATCGGAAGGAACATTAGCCAGCCGGCCAAAAAATAGGCTGAAGATCACCATCGTGAAAAATGGCTGGATGATGGCCCACAACGCGCCCATCACGGTCTGCTTGTAGCGCACCTTTATGTCGCGCCAGGCGAAGAAAAAGACGAGTTCCCGGTATAACCACAACTCGCGGAGTTTGGGCCAGGCCCATCCCTTTGATGCCTCTCTGCGAGTCCGAAGCAGGTTATCAGGAATTGCTGACATATCATCGCTTCTTGAAACTACAGCAACCCCTGTAGGTTGTTGTTTGACACTATTCATCAACTCTCCTGGATAGGATACGTGTGATCCGGCTCAGCGCGGACCCATCCACATCTCCGTCGTCTCAACAGGCGAAGTGGTTTCCCAGATAGGCGCTCGCTCGGGGTGATAGCGCGAGCCGATGGGAATCGAGTACAAGTCGTCGTGCTCGTAGGAGCGGTCGCGATCCTCTTCCCGCTTGAGAAGCCGACGGAACTCATGGAGGGCGAGTGAGGGCTGGCGCTCGTAAATCCGCCCGGCGAACATGTCGGTCATGAACTCTGGGTAGCGCGCGTGCACCAACAGGGCGAAGGCCAGCGGGTACTCCCAGAACGAGTCTAGAACGTCCTCGAGGATGTCTATCCCTTTCTCGCAAAAGAGTTGGTACGCTGCGAAGGGACGCTCGGCGTCGCGGTTCTGCCCGTTCAGGTAGTCGCGGGCGAGGGGTGCCATGAACTGCGCCTCGCGCATGGCCACGGTCAAGCCGAACGAAAAAATCGGGTCAATGAAACGGTGAGAGTCGCCGATGCAGACAAAGCCCTTGCCTGTAAACTGCTTGACCTGATACGAGTAATTGGGAATGACGTGGACATCCTCGACCAATTCCACCGGATCGGGGATGCGCCGCGCGAGCTCC
>JANMSY010000036.1:0-2110 GCA_031389865.1 Anaerolineales bacterium
CATAACCCGTCATTGCGAGGGTTCTTTGCGAAGCAATCTCATATTTTCGAGCAATTTTCCGTCTGAGGAGTAAGATTGCTTCGTCGGGAAAGGCACCCTCCTCGCAATGACGGTAAAACCTGTGATTTACTGAAATTATCTGAAAGCAACTGGATTGAAGGTTGGCGTATTAATAAACTTTGGTCACTATCCAAGTCTTGAATGGAAACGTCTTGTATTTACGAAAGAACTCATCTCTAATTCCTCCAAACCAGCAGTGCTAAGGGAAGACTCCTCACCCTATAAGACTCCAATTAGTGAAGATTAGCGTAAATTCGCGGATGAAAACGATTCCCTATTTTGATCATGGCGGTACAAGTCAGCATTTGCACTTCCTCCACGCCAACGGCTATCCACCTGCCTGTTACAAATCGTTCTTCGAACTTTTACAAACGCAGTATCACATCTTTGGGATGCTGCTCCGCCCCTTGTGGCCAGATTCCAATCCAGGCCTCATTCGCGACTGGAAGCCCTTTTCGGACGACTTGCTGCGCTTCCTCGCGCCGCCCACGCCTGGTTTCGATACGAGGGACGAGAACACTCATTTTACCCAACTAACACCTGTTATCGGGGTGGGACATTCCATCGGTGCGATTGTCACTTTGCGAGCGGCGCTGCGTGACCCAGGCAAATTCCGGGCATTGATTTTGCTTGACCCAGTTCTGTTTGTGCCAGGCTTTCTGATCGGGTGGAATCTGTTTCGGGCGATGGGTTTGGGAAACAAGGTCCATCCAAAGATCGCGGGCGCGTTGAAGCGGCGTCGTACCTTTGATAACCTCGATACCGTCTTTCATGGATATCGATCACGTGAGGTGTTTAGATACATGACCGATGAAGCTTTGCGAAATTACATTGAAGGTATTACCCGCAAAACGGACGCTGGTCGTGAATCGACTCCGCAAGGGAGCTACGAGCTAGTCTATTCACCCGAATGGGAATCGCGCATTTATTTGACCGGGATGCTCGACTTTGATATTTGGCGTAATCTACCCAGGCTCCAGGTGCCGACTCTTTTCATTCGAGGCGCCGAAACGGATACGTTTCTCGAAGATGCAGCAAAACTGGTAAAGCGGAAACAGCCTAACGTCCAGGTCGAAGCATTGGACCGATCCACACATTTACTCCCACTCGAACGTCCGACAGAAGTCTTCAATCTCATGCAATCATTCCTACAGGAGGTGCCATGAACAAAATCAAATACTCATCCGCCGAACTGATGATCATCAACGCTGCGCGTCTTTTGCGCGATGGCGACGTGGTCTTTGTTGGAGTCGGTCAACCCAATCTGGCGTGCAATCTGGCAAAGCGGACGCATGCGCCCAACCTTGTGATGATCTACGAAGCGGGCGTAATCGGCGCAGAGCCTGCACGCCTGCCGCTTTCGATCGGTGACCCAACACTCGTCAGCGGATCACTTTCGGTCGTGAGCATGTATGATATTTTTGCAAATTACCTCCAGCGCGGCAACGTGGATGTGGGATTCATGGGCGGTGCGCAGATCGATAAATATGGCAACATCAACGCCAGTGTGATCGGCGGATACGATCATCCCAAAGTGCGCCTGCCTGGCTCAGGAGGCTCACAGGAGATCGCTGCGTGGGCAAACCGCTGTTACATCATGACACCGCACCAGAAGCGGCGCTTCCCCGAAAAAGTGGAATTTATGACTTCGGCTGGTTTCATCGGCGGCAAAGGCGACCGCCAAAAAGCGGGCCTGCGCGGCGGAGGCATGCTCGCCGTCGTGACCGATATTGGAATGATGGAACCTGATGAAAAAGGCGAAATGATCCTGACCGCGCTGCATCCAGGCAAGACTGCAGAACAGGCCAGGGAGAATACAGGTTGGGATCTGAAAGTCGCCGCTGAATTAAGAACAACAGAACTCGTGATGGAGAATGAACTGCGGATTCTGCGCGAAGAACTTGACCCAACCGGAATTTATCTTAAAGGCGCGGCCTAGTTGAAAAGGATCGCTGTCGCACTGCTCATTTTGTGGACAGGTGTGATTGTCGTTGTGTATTATGTGGTCCAAAAGCCGGGTCTGTTGAACGCATTTACAGGCCTGGCTGAC
>JANMSY010000052.1:0-4550 GCA_031389865.1 Anaerolineales bacterium
TTCAGCCACGAATTTCACGGATTTACACGAATTTTGCCCATCAAACGTCAAACCTTTGTGCTCTTTGTGTCCTTTGTGGTGAGTTAAGAAACAGTCTCTTACAGCAGATACTGACAAATGGCACTGATCGTGAATTTTAAAGTTTTGCGCAGGTATAGACTACGCTTTTCTTCCCTCTGTTTCAAAACCCGGAATGCGTGAGGCGCGTTCGATCCAGCGCAGGACCGCGTCGAGAAGATAGACAGCCGCCATATAGATGATTGCGACAGCGAGATACGCGCCAATGGGGTCATACGTCTGCGCGGCAATGGATTTAGCCTTTGCCATTAGTTCGGGGACGGCAATCAGAAAAACCACCGCTGTTGACTTCAACAGTGAAACGGGCTCGTTGGACCAGGCAGGGATTGCCAGCCGCAGCGCCTGAGGCAGGATCACATGCCAGATCGTCTTCCATTTCGACATGCCGATCGAACGCCCCGCCATCATCTGGTTATCACCGATTGCAAGCAGGGAGCCGCGCAGATATTCAGCCTGATATGCGCCGCTGTTCAATCCGAGCGCAAGGAAAGCGGAGAGTTCACGCGAGAGCGTAATGCCCAGGCCCGGCAATCCATAATAGATCAAAAACAATTGCACCAGCAGTGGCGTACCGCGGAATAACTCGATGTAGCCCACAGCCAGTCCCCGCCAGAATTTGCTTCCGTATGTGCGCGCAAGCGTGGCAACCAGACCCAGCACAAAGCCCGCGCTGAGTCCCTGGACGGTGAGCAGAAGGGTGATGGCCGCGCCGTTTAACAGATCAGGCAGGAAGCGCACGAAGAATGCGTAAAAATCGCTCATGCCTTGCCGCCCTTTTCCTTTTCTTTCCTGCCATAGAGTTCCGTGATCTTCCACAGGAATTCGCGCGTGCGATCATGTTTGGGATGATAGAACAAGTCGTCTGGTGAACCTTCCTCGACAATACTGCCTTTTTCCATGAAGATGATTCGATCCGCAACTTCGCGGGCAAATCCCATTTCATGAGTGACCACGATCATCGTCATGCGGTCGCGTGCAAGCTGCGCCATCACGCCGAGGACTTCGCCGATCAACTCAGGGTCAAGCGCGGATGTTGGCTCGTCGAACAGCATCACACGCGGATCCATCGCCAGTGCACGTGCAATGGCTACGCGCTGCTGTTGTCCGCCCGAAAGCTGGCCCGGGTAATGGTCGGCGCGGTCGGCGAGCCCAACGCGATGTAGTTCTTCCAATGCTTTCGCCAGAGCCTTGTCCTTCGGCATTTTTTTGACCTTCGTCAACCCGATCCTCACGTTATCGAGTGCGGTGAGATGATTAAAGAGCAAAAAGTTTTGGAAGACCATTCCAATGTGCTGGCGGACTTCATCTTCGTTGTAGCCTTTGGCTGTGATCTCTTTTCCATCCAGAAAGACTTCTCCCCCATCGTTGGATGTCAATAAATTAATGCAGCGAAGCAATGTGCTTTTGCCCGTTCCACTTGGGCCAATAATAACAATCGTTTCCCCTTCATTGACCTTGAGATTGATATCCTTGAAAATGACGTTTTGTCCGTAGATCTTCGTCAGGTTGCGGGTCTCTACAATGGGATGGGTCATTTAAATCTCTCTTGAAACTAGGGTAGTGTGTGAGCCTTGCGAAGGTTCCTTCTCTGATCCTGTGTGCCGACCAAACCTTCGCAAGGCTATTGTCTTACGGATGGGTGGGCAATTTCGTTCGCTCGGACAAATAGTCGAGTCCACGGTTTACAGCGAAGACTAAAACAAAATAAATGAGGGCAGCCGTCCCGTAGGCAACGAACGGCTGCTGGGTCGTAGCGGAAAGCTGCTGGGCGCGGCGCAGGATCTCAGGGACGCCGAGCGCGTACACCAGGGACGAATCCTTCAAGACGATCGAAGCTTCATTCGACCATGGCGGGATGGCCAGTCGCAATGCCTGCGGGAGAATGACGGACTGGATCGCCTGCAAACGGCTCATCCCCACCGCGCGTGCGGCAGTCATCTGTCCGCCGCCAACAGCCAGGAGAGCGCCGCGCAGGATTTCCATTTGATAGGCGCTGCTGACAACACCCAGCGATAATGACCCCGCCCAGAACGGCGAGAGGTTGATCGCCCCTGAAATAATGAAATAAAGAATAAAGAGCAAAACAATCGGAGGCACGCCGCGCACCAACAGACTATATGCCGCAGCGACGCGATTAAGGACTTTTCCCCCGTATGTATGGCCGAGCGCCATGAGCAAACCGAGTATCAAACCAAAGGGAAGCGCGATCAATGTCACCGCGATAGTGATGGCTGTTCCCTGAACAATGTAGGAAAAGAAGTTGCTCATTGTTTATTCTTGCAGGGGCGGGGTTCTCCCGCCCCTGCAAGTTATTTATTCGGCAAAATATTTTACAGCGAGTCCGTCAATGAAACCTTCATCCTGCAACTGCTTGATGATGGTATCGATCGCCTGCTGGAGTTCGGCATCGGCATCGGGGATGACGATATTCATCGGTCCGCTGGAGAGCACTCCGTGATACACAATATTCAAACCACCAAGTTGCTCAGCAAGCGCCTGCGCGGGAATGTAATCAGACATCATCACATCGATACGCCCATTCTGCAGGTCGAGCATTGCCTGATCCACTCGATCATATCGGAACAAATTCTCCTCAGAGAGCTTGCCTGTTGCAACCAGAGTATCTGTAAGCCAGCTGTCCTGAGTGGTTCCCGTCTGCACGCCCACCTGAAAAGCAGCGACATCTTCGGGGTTGGCAATCGTGCCTGCGAAACCATCCGCAACCGTGAAAGCATCCTCAGATGTGTAATAGGCAGCGGAGAAGTCGATCATCTCATCGCGCTCTTCAGAATAATTGAACGCTGAAATGGATGCATCGATTTTGCCTTCCTGCACCGCAGCAATAAGGCTGTCGAACGGCATATCCACCCACTCCAGTTTCACATCCAGCCGCTTCGCGATCTCGGTCATTAGGTCGATATCGAAGCCAACCTTGCTGCCGCTGGCATCCACTGACTCGAACGGCGGATAATCAGCAGACGTACCGACCTTGATAACGCCTGCCTGTTGGATCGCTTCAAAATGATTGGCAGCAGTAGTGCCCCCGCACCCTGACAGCACAAGACTGATGGCAACAAGCAATGAAATGAAAACCACATTGCGCTTCATAAACTATCCTTTCTTTATCGTATTGGGAAAGATGGACACCCAATGAGGTTGGGAAGTCAACCATCAATATACGTTCCGCCTGTATACCGAACAAGTGAATATTGTCATAGATATTTTCATCCCCCGTCCTGACTTACGCCTCTTCCCCCCTTCCAACTGCTCCCCCTGGATAGGGGCTTCCCGCACCATGACCGCGCATCATATATGGCACACAGGTGTTTTTCACAATACAACTATTTTATTCACAGGAGAGATAAATGGATACATTTGCGTTGATACTTCGCCTGGTCCACATTATTGGCGGCGTGTTCTGGGTCGGTGGCGCGTTGGCAATGAACTTCTTTATCAGTCCCACCCTCGGCGCGACCGGGGATGCTGGCAGGCAATTTGCAGGTCACCTGATGGGGAAGACACGCTTTTCCATGTTCATGACAGGCAGCGCCCTTTTGTCGGTTATCGCAGGATTCATCCTTTACGGCATTGACTCGAGCTGGTTCACATCCGCCTGGCAGTCCTCAGGTCCGGGCATTGGCTTCGGTATTGGAGCGGTATTCGCATTGATCGGTTTGGTCACAGGTATGATGAACGGAAGAAATAACGGGACACTTGGCCGGCTGGGCGCGCAGATACAGGGCAAACCCACCGCTGAGCAGGCCGCCCAACTGGGAACCATTCGGAAGCAACAGGCATGGGTTGTGCCCATCAACACGTGGTCGCTTCTGCTGGCTGTTGTATTTATGGCAATTGCACGTTACCTGCGCTTCTAAAAAAGATGCCCGACGGTATGCGCATCTTCAGGCACTGCTTATTTTCTTCTGCCACCCTTCATCTCACCCTGCAATTGTTCAAGTACCGTCCAGTCACCCCTGGCAGCCAATTGTGCCTGTTCGATCCAGCCCGCAGGCTTCATCATCTGCAGACCCCCCACAGTTAGTATCTGCGGAACTTCAGAGGCATCCGCATTCGCCAGGGCATCAAATGTCGAAATGCCAGACTCATTCAGGATTCTGGCAACTTTGGGCCCGATCCCTTCGATCTTCGTGAGGTCGTTGACCTCGACGTTCTCTTTATGGAGACCGCGCTCTCCAGGCGAATCCTCCAGCTCTTCCCCGTTTCGACGGCGGAGCAGCCAGCTTACGAGCACCCCCGAAAGAAGCAGACCTATGACGAGATACAACAGCCAGCCCCATCCAGTGTCCGATCCATCTTCCCGCAAATAATCTGTTGTGTACACCTTAACCTCTGCGAAATGGTCTTAAGTAACCTAAGTTGCCACCTCATCATGAAAATGAGCAAAGTATCTGTTTTGAACCGCCGAGACGCTGAGTTCGCAGAGTTTTGTAAGATTTTCTCCGCGTTCTTTG
>JANMSY010000067.1:0-2234 GCA_031389865.1 Anaerolineales bacterium
GGCAGACGTCAAACGTAAATACCTGTTCGACTTCACCGATCACCGTCTCACCGAAGGCTATGCCGCTTCGAGCATCAACACGGACTTGCGAACTTTTCACAGTTTCCTGGGCTTTCTTCAGGATCAGGGCTATTCCGTTCCAAAATCCCTGCTGCGAATTCCAAGTCTCAAACAGCCTCACCCACTGCCAAAATTCCTGACCGATGAGCAGGTGCGTTTGTTGCGCGATGATTTCGAGAGTTGTGTTTCAAAGGCAGAGGGCTTCCGACCGCGACGGGATGCGCTTCTGGATCGCGCCGCCTTTTATCTGCTCTGGCAAAGTGGGCTGAGAAAGGGCGAAGTGGAGGAATTGCGCCTCGACGACCTCGATATTTCGACTTCGCTCAATACAGGTTTAGAGCAAAAAAGGCTGACGGTACGCCAATCGAAAGGCTTGAAGGATCGCACGGTCTTCATGACCGAGACCACTGTTCACGCAATTCGGGAATACCTGACTGTGCGCGGAGCGGGTCCAACCGAGCACGTTTTTCTCTATCGAAACCAGCCTCTGAGCAAGGATTTGGTGGGTATCCGCATCAAAGCGGCTGGGGAGCGTGTCGGTGTGAAGGTGCATCCCCATCGTTTGCGTCACACCGCCGCCACACAACTTTTGAATGCGGGCTGCCGCGTGACCTCCATCCAGAAATTCCTGGGTCACAAGGAATTGAGCACAACGATGATCTACGCCCGCGTTCACGACCAGACCGTTGCAGATGATTATTATGCCGCCATGCAACAGATAGAGAAGCAGTTGAACTTGCCTGGTACACAGAAAGATACAAGTGTGCCGATTGGTGAGAGTGAACGCATCCAGTTACTTGGATTAGCCGAAAGATTGGCACAATCCGACTTGAGCACGAAAGCGCGCCTGGAAATCGCGGCGCAAATGCGTGAGGTGCTGAGCAGAAAGGAGGCGACTCCGTTTGAGATTCTCACAACACCATCCCTTGCTTTCCTCGAGGCAGTGATCATGTAACTCAAATCTATGCGATTTTTAAAGTACTGGCAATCACAACCCTACCTGCTACCTTGATTATCGAATATTTGTGAGCATAGAATATATAGTAATTACTACTAATAAGAAAAGTGTGCCAATTCCAATAATAAAAAATGGAACCCTATATTTCATATTTTTTTGAGACGTTAGTAAAAAGTAAATCCCAGGGATTGGGAGCATAAAGGACAAAGCAAATATCATCAATTTCGGATATTGAATCACATAGTAGTTTATTCTTAGTTCCCCCCAAATTGGCAGCAACGTTGGCTCGAACAACACTAAGAAATTTAGAAGCATCAAAACAATGCTGCCACCTATAACTAGCATTTTAACAGTCAATGTTTTTGCAGTAGAGGTAAGATAATAAATGCCTAATAGAGAGAGGCCGCCATATTCTAATAGGATCAAAAGTTCAGCAAAAGCAATTAATGAATAGTGAGACATCTTCTTCCTCAGGTTATTTGGATGAATTTGAAGCATTCCGAATTGAAGCAATCAGACTTTCCATATAATCCAATCTCTGTTGATCTGGAATAAACATTTGACTTGAGATTGTAGAGAAATCCCATTTATTCTCAAACCATACGTACTCCGCGAAAGTTTCGGCAAAATCTTCTTTGGGACTCGATTGGCCATATGAACTCGGCTGCAGAAAAGGAGACGGCTTACATTCTGGGCTTAGTAATCCCCAACAATCGCCTGTAATCGGATTGATAATGCAATTATCCCAAAAGGTATCCTTAAAGTTCGCCATGCTTAGGTACCCATATCGTGCGTCAAGAAAGTGACCAAATTCATGAATAACAACAGCTGGGGAGTACCTAAACAGGAAGTGATAAGAAGTCAATCAAGTGAAAGGAGTATTTTGGATAGAGACGTTTCATAAGTTGTCGTTGGTTGTAACAATATACAAAGAGTTGAATGTTTCTGGCGAGAGAATGTATTCTTCGGGAGAAGCATCTGGACTTACGAGCCAGGCGTTTCAAATAATGACGTAAATCTGCATTGACGGCTTCGACCGAGTAGGTTTCCTGTTTATCGGTACGCATTTCATAAGGAGCACCATAATACAAGGTATCGTACCCAGGAAAAGCGTCGCTGTAATACTGCTTCGCTTGGGGAGCACGTTCCAAGCAGGCTTGCAATGCTTCTGTCGTTCTGTGTGGCACGACATCCAAACTCAGAACGCAGTGAGTGT
>JANMSY010000069.1:0-2929 GCA_031389865.1 Anaerolineales bacterium
GGCATGGCATCACAGAGAAGCCAAAACTCGTTTGACGGGCCTCTGCAGGGATTTGGAGGGGGTGGCGGCGCACCTGAAGTGCTGATGGCTCCCGAGATGGAGGAACCTGCCACAGCTTCTGATGCATCCAAGGCTGCGGAATTCTACAGCAGTAATGGACAGGCCGCGCAGGAGCGGCTGGTTATCGAGAACGCTGACCTTGCCATTGTGGTAACAGACCCGAAGGCGCGCATGTCAGAGATCAATCAACTGGCGAATGAGTTCGGCGGATATGTCGTCTCTTCGAACCTGTACCAGTCCTCTACACCCATGGGCAAGGAAGTGCCTGAGGCAACCATTGTCATCCGTGTCCCCTCGGAAAGACTGGATGAAGCGCTGACAAGAATCAAGGAAGATGTGGTGGAAGTTGATTATGAAAATCGCTCCGGGCAGGATGTGACCAGTATTTATGTGGATTTGCAGTCACAGTTGAAAGCCAAACAGGCCGCGGAAAAAAAGCTGCTCGAGATCCTGGATCAAGCGGCGAGAGCCGAAGATGTTCTTGCCATCTATTTACAGGTGCAGTCCATCCAGACTGAAATTGAACAGCTCAAGGGACAGATCAAGTATTACGAAGAATCTGCGGCACTCTCCTCGATCAGTGTCCGTTTGATCGCCGAGGAAGGGACTCAACCGATCGAGGTCGGTCCCTGGAAGCCGGAAGGTGCCGCGAAGGATGCAGTGGAGGATCTGATCCGCTTCGTTCAGAACTTTACCGAATTCCTGATCCGCTTTGTGGTCTTCACGCTGCCTGCCCTGGTCCTGATCGCCATTCCACTTCTCCTGGTCTACCTTGTCGGGCGTGCGTTGTTCCGACGGGCCAACAAGTCGAAGGTCGTTGTGGAAGAGAAGGAAGAGAAGAAGTAATACTTCATAATGAGAGAGAAGACCGCCAGCCATGGCGGTCTTTTATTTTGCCTGGCATGGAAATAAGGCTCATTGGAGTTGCCGTGATTCTGCTGACGAGAGATTGCCAAATCCCGTCCATGCAGGAAATACACTGGCATTTGCCCCGAATCTGGCGGCTGGATTTGTCAATCCAGCCGAGCATCACGGCGATTTCCAGAGAGCCGGAAATAAGAAAGAGGAAGGAAATGGTTTGACGGTTATAATTTTCGATCATGGAAAAACTCGTTCAAGACGCCCTGGCATTATTCAACGTTCACATCAGCGGGCGACAGATGATTTCGCTGATTACGTACGAAAAGGAATTGCTCGAATGGAATCAGAAGTTCAACCTCACCGCCATCCGGGATGTGGAATCCATACGCACAAAGCATTTCCTCGATTCTTTTTCCTGTGTGCTGGCATGGAAGGCGGCTCCGCCAACCCGCCTGATTGACGTGGGGACCGGCGCAGGCTTTCCAGGTGTTCCGCTCAAAATTCTCTATCCAAATCTAAAATTGACACTGGTGGAATCGGTCGGCAAGAAGGCGATGTTTTGCCAGCATATTGTCCGTGTACTGGGACTGGAGCATGTGGAGGTGGTCCAGGCGCGTGCGGAAGAGCTGGGACAGAATGCAAATCACCGCGAGAAATATGACTGGGCAGTGGCTCGCGCAGTGGCAAACCTCCATGTGTTGAGCGAATATCTTATTCCGCTGGTGAAAGTGGGTGGGACGATGCTCGCGCAAAAAGGCGAAAGTGGACCCGCCGAAGCGCAGTCCGCCGAGCAAACCATGAAATTGTTGGGTGGGAAATTGAAGCAGTTGATCCCGGTCAATTTGCCGGGCGTTGCAGATGATCGTTACCTGATCCTGGTGGATAAGGTCGCAGCGACGCCTCCTAAATATCCTCGTAAGCCGGGGATTGCTGCGAAGCAGCCCTTGTGACCGTTATGAAGTAACGGGTGAGTAGTGATTGATCGCAGAGACCGGCTAACAACTTTCTTCAACGATCGTAATTTTATCTTCCTGATTGGGAATAATGCACAGGAACTCAAAGGGCTCATCACCGATATTCTCATACGAATGAACCGCACCTTCCGGGATAAAGACCACGTCCCCTGTTTTGACATGATGAGTTTCCTCAGCGATGGTGATGATCGCTTCGCCGCGCAACACGTATTGTTCATGTTCGAGGGTGTTGGTATGATGCGGCATCCCGCCTCCCTTTTGCATGGAGAATTTGCGCAGGGCGAAATTAGGTCCCTCCTGTGAGGAGATCAGGACCTGGATGGTTGTATCTTTTCCGGCCGCAACGTTTTTCGCTTCGACATCGGTTGAATGTTTAATGGACATATGTAACTCCTGGATGTCGTTGCGAGTGAAGCAATCTCCTCGCAATGACATGCTGATTTATGGCCTCGCAGTATTTGTGGGCCAGGCCGTGTAGGTCGGTGCGATGGGCAGGGACTGTGTGGATGTGGAAGTGATCGTTGGACTCGCAGTAAGAGTAGGCAGCGCAGTCCTTGTCAACGTGGGAGTGGCGGTGACCGTCGGTGTGGGAGTGATCGCGTTTTGCCTCAGCAGGCCAAAGGCCAGTACGGAAACGGCGAGGACGGTGAAGATGACACCTGCCACGCCTCCCAGGATCCACGGCAGCCAGTCTACTTTATGATTTTTTTTTACCACGACCTTGAAATCGGATGGGACCGAGATCAAAACAACCGTTATATTGTCATGCCCACCGCGCGAATTGGCGAGGTCGACCAATGCACGCGATGCTTCTCTTAAGTTTGGCTTTGTACGGACGGTTTCCAGGATCTCATCATTCCATACCAGATCTGTGAGACCATCACTGCATAAAAGTAAGACATCATCCGGCAGGATCTGCACACCCTGATTGCCCTCTGCCTGTTTGTCACCTTCGCCGTCGAAAAATTTCAAACGGAAATCAGGGTCTGGCGCTTCAGGCGACCCGAGATAGCGGCGAATGACATGCACATTTG
>JANMSY010000083.1:0-2210 GCA_031389865.1 Anaerolineales bacterium
GAAATTTTTTCAGGCAGCATCGGGAATATCTTTGCCGCAGTATAAACGGAGGTGGTGTTATGGCGCGCGTGTTTATCAATGCCAGACCCATTCTTAACGTACGAGTCCACATCCGCTATTGCGACAAATACTTTTACGTTATCTGAGGCTGTGGCCTCAGCAACGGTAAGCTGGTCCAGGTCGCGCGAGTCATCGTTATCGATCGATGACCATAAAAGCGGCCTTAAGTCGCGGACTAAATCGCCATTCGTTGACGCAGATACTGGAAGCCGTTCAACTTCGCCGAGTGCTTCGTTGGAAAAATTTGGGAGCAATCCACGCTCGAGCATTGCCTGCTCAGCAATACTCCGTAAAATGGAACGATGGTGATTAACATTTGAATTCATAAAATGTTTTTCTCGCTTTGAAATGATTTTGGGCGGCCAAGTGCTATTATAGCAAGCTTCCTCTATTCAGTGCTTTTGCGTATGAATCCAGGTGATTTTTTTGATTTTCCCCCGGCTTGTATCGAACTCGTCTTGATAATCTCCCCAGTCCAGCAAGAGTGGAAGTTGCCAGCCGCACTAGTGAGAACACCAGATTGGCTGGCGGGAACTTTTATACAGCATCTTTCAGTGCTTTGAGAGCCCTCATCTTTATCACCTTGTGCGCGGCTTTCGCCTTGTAGGTCATCGGCTCCTTGGTGAATGGGTTGATGCCCTCGTGCTTGCGTGTGGCAGGCTTGTTCACGATATTCAGTTTAAGCAGGCCAGGGATGAGAATTTCGCCCGGTCCACGCTTACCAAGTTGCTGGACAACCATGGCGTTGATCGTATCGAGCGCTGACGTGGCTTGCTTCTTATTCAGGCCACTCTTCTCGGCCAGGGTCGTCACGAACTGGGCCTTGCTCATTCTTTTGTCAGACATCTTATATCTCCTTTGTTTATCAATCGTTCATTTGGTTGTAAAATTTTTTTACTTGCCGTTAGCTCTGGATATGCATTTGGCCTGAATTCATCATACAACAAATACTCTCCAGCCACATGCTATAAATTAGGAACTTTTGACTGCTGTTTTGCCGGCATCCACAACTGCGGACACACGCTCCAATTGCTCCACTGCCATTTCCTGGCCCTGATGTTTTAATTCCTTCATCTTCTCGCGCCCACTGGCTGCCATCTTGTTGGCGTTCGAACGAACCTGCTCCATGGTATCTTCCATCATTTCAGTCGTCCGGTCGCGCAGTTCGATGCCTTTTTCCTTTATTTGCATTCTGGTGTCTTTTCCAGATCTCGGTGCAAGCAGTAGCATCGTGATGGCGCCAGCCAGGCTGCCGACCAGCAGGCCTGCTAAAATGCCGAATGTGTTGTTGTTTGTGGGGTACTTATATTCTTGATTCTCGTAGATCATTTGTTTTCTCCTTAGTGCATAATAATGACTGCATTCTGCAGTCATTGAATTGCAGACGCGTACATATACGATTGCAAATACATTTGCCCGGTCTTTATTCATCCCCCAGGCGACCAGGATAAATACCTGCATTCTGTTGCTCTTCTTCCGTTAACTTGACGAGGCTTAGCAACCAATTCGTAATTTGATTAAAGATCAGCGGACCCGCCAATAAACTTTGCCGATCCCGTGTGTCCGATTCCTGTTCCTGGATGGAGTTATCCATTCCCGCCTCCTCTTATATTTATTCATCAATATGGCGCTCGCTGGTCGTGGTCTTCGTAACGCCGACCACAGGTCCACGCGGACGGTAAAAAAGCACCCAAACGATTCTTTCCACTGCCCAGGCGATGAGGGCATAGATCAACATTGCGAAGAAGGAGGAGATCTCCAGCACCATGCCACCCGACGCTGGTGTGGCTGTCATTCCTTGAAAGGGGAACAGGAATATATCGGTAATGCCATAGATCAAGGCGACGATCGGGCTACCCGGGTTGGCGGCGATCAGTTTTAGTGCGATGCGGAGGGCGATGAGGGCTTCGAGGATGCCCAGGCCCAGCCAGATCAACTGAGTAATCTTAAAAGTGAAGATGCGTTGTTCGCGTTCCGGTTCTTGCTGTACTGATTTAACTTCTGTCATTCTGTCGTTTGACATTGTGACCTTTCTTTCTGAGTATTGGCCCTGATGCAACAATAGGAGGACCAGCCTCGCAGACATACATACGTGCTTGTTATCAATAATTCTTGAGAGAAGGGAGAATTACTGCCTCCCATCTCTCAAT
>JANMSY010000093.1:0-6823 GCA_031389865.1 Anaerolineales bacterium
CAAGGTCCGCATATTGGATTCAGACCGCGGCACCGAAGCGATCACACGTGTGTTAATAGACACACGCAACAGCACCAGCCGCTGGAGCACCGTCGGCGCGAGCACGAACATCATCGAAGCCAGCTGGCGCGCGCTGGCAGATTCTGTCGAATACGGCTTGATGGTGGCACACTAAACAGACGATCGACCATGGACAATAGACCATACAGCCTGGTCAATCGTCGATGGTCCATGGTCAAAATCGGAGATTTCATTTTGAACTTCAACATTACCCTCCTGCCCGGCGATGGCATCGGACCTGAAGTGGTCCACGAAGCTGTGCGTGTGCTGGATGTGATCGCCAGCAAATGCAGCCATACCTTCCATTACAAGGAACACTTAATGGGTGGCTGCTCCATTGATCAATATGGAACCTCCCTCACGGACGAAACCCTCGCGGATTGCCAGTCTGCGGACGCGGTGCTCTTTGGGGCGGTGGGTGGCCCTAAATGGGATGACCCAAATGCTAGAGACCGGCCCGAACGCGGCCTGCTTGCCCTGCGTAAAGGACTGGGTGTGTTTGCTAATCTGCGCCCTGTCAAAGTGCACCCTGCATTGATCGATGCGTCTCCTCTAAAACCGGAGCGACTTAACGGCGTGGACATCCTTGTCTTGCGCGAGTTGACGGGCGGCTTATATTTCGGCCAGCCGAAGATGCGGGAGATGACAGAGAAAGGTGAGCGCGCGGTGGATACTCTCGAATATTACGACTTCGAGATTCGCCGTATCGTTGAGCTGGCATTCAAGCTCGCGAAAGGCAGAAGGAAAAAAGTCACATCTGTGGATAAGGCAAATGTGCTGGAGTCGTCACGATTATGGAGACAGGTTGCGACTCAGATCGGGAAGGAGAATCCCGATGTAACTCTGGAACATCAGCTTGTAGACAGCGCCGCGATGAAGCTGATCACGGGTCCCGCCTCGATGGATGTGGTCGTCACCGAGAATATGTTCGGCGACATCCTCACCGATGAAGCATCCGTGCTGGCGGGATCAATGGGAATGCTGCCGTCTGCCAGCTTATCGGAGACCGGCGTCGGCCTAGCCCGCCAGACACGGGCGGGGCTATATGAACCGATCCATGGGTCCGCGCCCGATATTGCAGGCCAGGGAATCGCAAATCCTATCGGGACTATTTTGTCCGTAGCATTGATGCTCCGCTATTCCTTAAAGTTGGAGGACGAAGCGCAGTCCATTGAACGAGCTGTGGAGGAAGCCATCACGAACGGCGCGCGGACAGCGGATATCGGTGGCACGTTAACGACCCGTCAGATGACGGATGAGATCATCAGAAACATGTAATCTGCGTCCTGAGCGGAGGAAGCCGATAGGCGAACGCAGTCGAAGGATAATCGCCTAAAACGCTTCGACTGCAGGCTACGCCCTCCGCTCAGCGCGAACTAAAAAGGAGAGAGTTATGGGCATGGAGTCGAAATTTATATGGATGGACGGTGGACTGGTTGACTTTGAAAAAGCAACCGTTCATATGTTGACAGCCGCTTTGCATTATGGTGCAGCCGTGTTTGAGGGTATTCGCGCATATAAGACGGACAAGGGACCTGCAGTTTTTCGCCTGCGTGAACATGCTGCCCGGCTTCTTGAATCGGCTGAAATTTTTGGCTTCCGTGAGCTGCCGTTTACAGTGGATGGTGTGACCCAGGCCATCAAGGACACCGTGAAAGCGAACGGCTTTGACGAGTGTTATATCCGTCCGTTGCTGTATCTGACGGGCGGCGCATGGAACCTCAATGTTGATGCGGGCAGGCCAGCGTTGATGATCGCCGTCTGGGAGTGGAGCAATTACCTGGGTGAGGAAGCGCTGGCAAAAGGGATCCGCGCCAATATTTCCTCGTATACGCGGCACCACCCGAACGTGAGCATGACAAAGGCAAAAATCGCTGGAAATTATGTGAATAGCATCCTTGCCAAAACTGAGTCGGTACGGCTTGGTTTTGAAGAAGCGATCATGCTCGACCCACAGGGATATATCGCCGAATGCACCGGTGAAAATCTTTTTGTCGTGCGTCGTGGCAAATTGATTACCCCATCCACTGCGCCGGTGCTGGAGGGGATCACTCGTCACACAATCCATACCATCGCGAAAGATTTGGGATACGATGTGCTGGAACAACCGATCTCGCGTGACCAGCTTTACATCGCGGATGAGGTATTTGTGTGCGGGACCGCTGCCGAATGCATCGGCTTGAGCGAAATTGACTTCCGCGTCATTGGTGATGGAAAGACCGGCCCGGTCACGCGCGCGATCCAGAATGTGTACCACGATGCCATTCGCGGGAAAGACGCGCGCTATGAAGGCTGGTGTGATTACGTTGATTAATGGCAAAAAGATGTCGAAATACAAAGGCGAGTCACGAAGACTCGCCTTTGTATTTTCAAGTCTTGCTTCCCATGATTATACGTTCGCTGTAGCAGGTGTCATCCTTTCAACTTCTTTTGCTTTTCCAAAACGTAGATACAGCGTAGGCACAACCAGCAGGTTGAGCAGGGTGGAAGTGATCAGGCCGCCCAGAATGACGATTGCCATTGGGTATTCGATCTCCTGACCCGGAATATCGCCGGCGATGATCAGAGGCAGCAGTGCCAGACCCGTGGTCAACGCGGTCATCATGATCGGTGCAATGCGTTCGCGCGCGCCACGCAGGACAAGCGCTGGCCCAAAGGCTTCGCCATCCTGCTCCTCCAGGTGCTGGAAGTGGCTGATCATCATGATGCCGTTACGAGTGGCAATACCGAGGATCGTGAGTAGACCCACCATGGAACCCAGAGAGATGATCCCGCTGCTCACATAGGCTGCCAGCACACCACCGACAAGCGCCCAGGGCAAGGTGAAGAAGGTCAGGGCGGTCATGCGCCAGTTGCCAAAGGACGTATACAATAGGAAGAAGATCGCGAACACTGCAATGGATCCAGCGAACAGTAATTTATTTTGCGCAGCTTCCCGTTCTGCAGACTCACCGAGCACCTCTGCGTGATAGCCCAGCGGGAACTCGACATTCCCCAAAGCTTTCTCAACATCTTCGGCGACAGATCCCAGATCGCGCCCACTCACATTGGCTGAAACATCTATTTTGCGAGACTGGTCCTCACGTGCAATAACGTTCGGAACCCCGCCGATGCGAACATCGGCCACGTCCGACATGCGGACACGGCCGCCATCCGGCGTATCGATCCACAAGTTTTGAATATCGGTCATGCTGTCGCGCGCAGTTGGCAGGGTCCACACATTTACACCGTAGATCTTATTGCCGAAGAAAAGGTCGCCGATTTCTTCGCCCTGTATGCGGAAAGCTGCTGCCCGGCGGACATCGCCAGGTTTGAGGCCGTACTGTTGGGCTTTGGCAAGGTCCACTTCGACCTCGATCTGGGGTTGTTCCATGTGGAGTTCTTTTTTCAGATCCACGATACCTGGGACACCTTCGATGGCAGCCAACACCTCGTCAGCCTTAGCTCCTATTTCGTGCAGGTCAGGTCCATAGATACGGATAACGACTGTATCACTCGACCCGGTCAACACTTCACGAATTCTTTCCTTCAGATAAGTCTGCACGTCCCGTACCAGGCCGGGATAGCCATCCACCACCTCCTGGACGCTGGCGAGTGTTTTGTCGTAGTCCACTGATGGGTCAACACTGATCCAGTTCTCAGTAAAATAGATGCCATACGGTTCATCGGCATTTTTAGCCTGCCCAATATGGGAGCCGCAGTTGCGCACACCCTCGATGGTCATCAGTTCCCGGCAGGACTCAGCCGTGATGCGAAACATTTCCGGGCGTGATGTGCCAGGCTTGGTGATCCAGTGCATCAGGAAATCACGCTCCTTGAATGACGGCAACAGTTCCTGCCCGAGCAATGGGAAAACGGCTAACCCTGCCACCACAATAATGCTGGCGGTGCCATAGGCAAAGCCGGGTGTACGCAGGCTTCTTCCCAGCACCCTATCGTAGACACGGTGCAGCCACGGGATGATCGGTGATGGGCGGTGATCAATGGGCGCATTGGACAGCAGGATGTAGACCAGCGCAGGTGTGACTGTCAGGGCGATTAATGGGGAAACCAACCCAGCCACCACATAGGCAGTGGCAAGGGGCCGGAAGAATGCGCCGGACAATCCTTGCAGGAAGAATACCGGCATCAACGCCATAATTTCGATCAGCGAAGCGTAGACAATGGCGCTGCGTACTTCGAGCGAGGCATCCATGACGATCCTTGCAGTTGACTGCGTACTTCCCTCCTTGCGAAGACGTCTGAGACGCCGCACTATATTTTCCACATCTACAATGGCATCGTCCACAACGGCACCAACGGCGATAGCAAGCCCCGCCAGTGTCATCACGTTGATGGAAACCCCCCGCATGTTGAGCACAAGCAGGGCTGCCATGAGCGACAGGGGGATGATCGTGGCACTGATCAAAGCGACGCGCCACTCGTACAGGAAGAACAGCAGTACGATGATGACAAGGACAGCGCCAATGAGCAGCGACTCTGTGAGGTTACTAATGGAAGTTTCGATAAAGGTGGCAGGCCGAAAGATGGTTGTGTCAATGTTAATGCGCTGAAGACCCGGTCGCATCTCGTCGATCGCCTCTTCCACGCCCCGAGTCACATCCAGAGTATTTGCCCAGGGAAGTTTTTCCACGATCATCATCAAGCCTTCACCATCATTGATGACCGCGTCGCCCACGAGAGGCACGTGATCCCAGGTTGCATCGCCCACATCCCCCAAAGTCAACGGCGAGCCGTCCGGCTTCCTTCGATCATTAATTGGCACAACAGCCAGGTCTTCCGGCGTTACGATCGGGAGAACAGCACGAATGCCGATCCTTTGGTTCGGCGTATCAATGAAACCACCCGTGCCGATGATGGCTCCTTTGGAATACTTTAACAGCCCGGCGTCCAGGGCATCGGCCATTACACCCATGACCTCCTCGAACGGAACATCATAGATCTCCGCCTTTTCCGGGTCTACATGCAATGACGCGATCTGTCTCCGCTCACCCCAGATGGGCACATTTGCCACGCCGGGCACTTCCAGGATACGGGCGCGCATCTTCCAATAGGCGATAAGCGAGATCTCGTTCATATTATATACATCTGAAGTAATCCCGATCTTCATGGCACGGCTGGTTGACGACAGGGGTGCAATGATGACAGGCGGTTGCGACCAGGATGGTAAAGTACCGTACACTGCTGCAAGGCGCTCCTTCACCAACTGTCGTGCAAAGATGATGTCGGTGCCGGGCTTGAAGACCAGAATGATATTTGACAGGTCAGTAACTGACCTGGAGCGCATTACATCCAGCCCTGGCACCCCGTTGAGCGCCTGTTCCAGTGGTACGGTGACCAATTCTTCCACTGCAGATGCTGAAAGACCTACTGATAGAGTCTGGATCTCCACCTTGGGAGGCGCAAACTCAGGGAAAACATCTACCGACGAGTTCCTCAGCCGTGTGACGCCAAAGATCATCAGCGCCGCGGCAAGAAAAACCACCAGGTGGCGAAAACGTAAACTTATTGCAACAATCCACCGCATGAGACACCTCCTGGGGCAGTTATTTCGAAACCCCGGTCTCGGCGCCGTATATCTCGGCAACTCCAACCGTCACAATGGGAGCGTCAGACTCCAGTCCCTGAGACAGGAACACCTGATCACCCTCGATATGGTCAATGACAATGAGTGCCCGCACGAAGGTCAAAGGTGCTGGGTTTGTATAAATCCAGGTATTGCCTTCTGTGTCATAGATCACGGATGAGTAGGGGACTACCAGCCCATTAACTGGGACCATCTGCAGGTCTATTCGTTCCGCCGCTTTCTCGGTCAGGATGACTCGTTTGAGGTCTGACCCTTCAATTTCCTCGAGCGTGGAAGGGTTGATTTTCTCGGTTGTCGTTGCAGGCTTTGGACCACACGCGGGCAGTTGCAGAGCGGCAACCATCATTAATATCAACAGGAATAACTTTGTGCGTTTCATTCCAGATCTCCTATAGATTAACTAATCTGTTGCAGCGGCCGGAAGATCGGCTCCCGGAATCATCTGTAATCCAAGGTCCACTTCGCGACTGGCGCCATAGCGCAAATAGAGGGCGGGCAGGGCGAACAGATTGAGCACTGTTGAAATGAGCAAGCCGCCTACAATGATGATGGCCATGGGGCGTACAACTTCAAAACCGGCCATATTGCCCAGGAACACGAAAGGCAGAAGCGCCAGTGCTGTCGTCAAAGTGGTCATCACGGTTGGGGCGACTCGTTCTGCTGAGCCGCGCAGGACCAGTTCTGAACCGAATCTCACGCCTTTTTCCAGTTCCAGGTGCTGATAATGGTTGATCAGCACAATTGCGTTCCGCGTTGCAATTCCCAGTACCGCCAGCAGCCCAAAGAGTGAAGCCATCGAAAGTGTCCTGTTCGTCAGGAATGCTATCAGCACGCCGCCTGCCAGCGCTGCGAGCAGGAGCAGGAAGGTGGCAAATGCCAGACGCCAGCTTTTGGCAGAAGCCTGCAGGAGCAGGTAAATCCCGGCTACTGTGACGACCAGGGCGATGAACAGGTGTTGCTGTGCTGCCTGGCGCTGCGTATAATCGGTCAGAACTTCAACGTGGTATGCCAACGGGTAGGTGAGCTTGTGCACAGCCGCATCAACATCGTTGGCTACTGCGGTAACACTGCGGCCCTGCACTGTGATACCGCAGTAGCCCACGATGTTGATGCGGCTGTGCACAAGCTCACCTACCCGTTGGCATACCACGTTGAAGTTCTGACCGATTATACGCA
>JANMSY010000106.1:0-3712 GCA_031389865.1 Anaerolineales bacterium
TGAGCATCTTAAACACATAATCAGGGACAGTGGCACGCTTTGCCCATTCTGCTTCCACTTCCATTGCCTGTTCCCTGGTCGGCACTTCACCGATCATCAACAGGTAATACAGGCCGCCCACGAGCGGCATCTTCCCACCGCGTGCTTTCGGCAGTTTTTTGAGCACCTCAGGAATGGACATGCCGCGGAAACGAATGCCTTCGGCAGGGTCGACGAACGAGACATCCGTCAGAAGAGATTTGATGTCGCGCATGCCGCCGATGATCTGGCCCACCGTCACATCATCGACTTTGACTTCGCCGTGTTCCTTGGCGAGGGTCTTGATTCGTTCGCGCCAGGCAGGCAATTGGGCAGAGAGTTTTTCGTGCAGAATCATAAGGATACTCCTTGTATGTTATTTGAAGACAACGAAAAAAGTATACAAGTACACAGGCATACATGTCTACGTGTATACCTGTGTACGTTCCTACATCTACAGTGTCACCAATTTCTTCAGCGCATCGTGTGTCTCTTTTACCGATGCAGCAGATTTTTCAAACATGGCTTTCTCTTCGTCATTGAAGCTATATTCGATAATCCTTTCAATGCCGCCCCGCCCCAACATGACGGGCACACCAAAGTACATATCGCTCAGCCCATATTCACCATCCATGTAGGCCGCGCAGGGAACGATCAAATGCTTATCCTTGAGGATCGCCTCTGCCATTTGGGCACACGCCACAGAAGGTGCATAATACGCTGAACCGGTCTTGAGCAGGTTGACAATTTCACCACCGCCCTTGCGAGTGCGCGCTACGATCGCCTCCAGCTTGTCGGCTGGGAGATATTCATTTAACGGGATCCCGGCGATATTCGAATGACGCGTAAGCGGGACCATCTCATCGCCGTGGCCCCCCAGGACGTAGCAGTTGATATTTTCCACGCTCACGCCCGTTTCCAATGCCACAAAGGCGCGCATGCGGGCTGAGTCCAAAATCCCGGCCTGGCCGATGACGCGCTCACGGGGCAGCCCGGTTTTCTTCATGGTGAGATAGGCCATCGTATCAAGCGGGTTGGTCAACACAATATAGATTGCATCCGGCGAATACTTGAGCGTTTCGGTCGCAGCAGCGCCAACGATGTCGGCATTCTTCGACAATAAATCATCACGACTCATGCCTGGCTTGCGTGCCAAACCCGCCGTGATGATGATAATGTCTGAGCCTTCAGTCGCCGAATAATCGTTTGCTCCCACGATCTGCACATCTTTTCCGATGATCGGCATGGCCTCCAGCATATCGAGTGCCTTGCCCTGTGGCATCCCCTCCACAACATCCACAAGCACCATATCGGCAAGCTCACGTTCAGCGAGCCAGTGTGCGGCGGTGGCGCCAGTCATGCCGGCGCCAATGATCGAGATTTTGTTCATGACTCCTCCAGCAAAATGTATTATCAAAATTTTATCCGAAACCCAGGGACGATAACAGTACAATTTGTCACATTTTTGCTGAGATTTGGACTAAAAAGGACTTCCCGATGGGAAGTCCTTTACGGTTCTCTCCAAGCCTCAGCTTTCCTGCGCTTCGAGGAAACGAGTCGCCTGAATGGCAGCTGCCGCTCCCATGCCCGCGGATGTGACCACCTGGCGAAAATGTGGATCTGCCGCCTCGCCCGCCGCAAAGACACCCTGGACATTCGTCTCCATGCGGTCATTGATCTTGATATAACCCAGCTCGCTCATGTCCAGTTGACCCTTGAACATCTGGGTGTTGGGTGTGTGTCCAATGAAGATGAACAAGCCGTCGGTTTCATAGATGGTCTCGTCCCCTGTTTTGACGTTCTTCAACTTCAGGGCTTCAAGCTTATCCGTCCCGATCGCTTCCGTGACCACGGTGTCCAAAATAAAATCGATCCTGGGGTGTTCTTTCGCCCGCTTCTGCAGCAGGGGACTCGCACGGAACTCCTGACGACGATGAATGATCGTAACCGAGGAGGCATAGCGCGTGATGAAAAGAGCCTCTTCAAGGGCGCTATCTCCACCACCTACAACAACCACTTTCTTCTCCTTGAAGAACCATCCATCACATGTGGCACAATATGAAACGCCGCGGCCCGTCAATTCCACTTCATTGGGAATTTCAAGGTGATTCGGGCTGGCACCCGTGCCGACGATCAATATATCTGCAAGATACTCGCCATCATCGGTCTCCACTTTGAACGGACGTGTGGATAGATCCACCGAATTCGCCGAAGCAAACTCAGTCACGGCACCAAAGTGCTCAGCCTGCTTTTGGAACAACTCGCCCAATTGCGCCCCGCCAACCCCTTCAGGAAACCCAGGATAATTCTCGATGGTATAGGTTAAGGCAGCCTGCCCGCCCAGCTGCATACCTGTCAACACGACAGGTTTCAACTCTGCCCGGGCTGCATACAGCGCGGCGGAGTACCCCGTGGGCCCCGATCCCAATATCAATACTTTTGTGTGTTTCGCATTTCCATTTGATGACATCACTTTGTAGTTTCCTCGCTTGAAATCTCTTTCTGTAATCAGGACGACATGTTTCAGGTATATTTTACAGTGGAATTTTGTTAGAAAAAATCTTTTCTGTCGATTCAGTTATTCACTGACCCGTTCAATATGAGCACCAAGTGCGCGGAATTTTTTATCCACGTCTTCATAGCCTCGTTCGATCTGACCAATGTTTCGTACCGTCGATTTACCCTTTGCGGTGAGCGCCGCCAGTAACATGGACATACCCGCCCGGATATCCGGGCTTTCCAGGTTCTCACCATACAGCTGATTGGGGCCCTGTATGAGACAACGGTATGGATCGCACAAAATGATCTTCGCGCCCATACCCACGAGTTTATCGGTGAAATACATACGCCCTGAGAACATCCAGTCATGGAACATCACAGAACCACTGGCCTGTGTGGCAACAGTGATGGCAATGCTGATCAGATCAGTGGGAAAGGCGGGCCAGACATTTGTTTTAACCTCAGGTATGGCACCATCCAGGTCAGGGATGATTTCAAGGCTCTGATCGGAAGGCACCACCAGATCATCTCCCTCGACGTTCCATTTCACCCCCAGGCGTTCGAAGACGTGCGCGATCATCTGGAGGTTTTTGACCCCTGCATTCTTCACGCGCACCGAGCCACGGGTGACAGCCGCCGCGCCAACAAAACTGATCACTTCCAGGTAGTCGGGGCCGATCGTAAATTCGCCACCATGAAGTTTTGTCACACCATGGATATGCAAGGTATTTGAACTGATTTCTTCGATCTGTGCACCCAGGTTATTTAAGAAATAACATAATTCCTGCACGTGTGGCTCAGAGGCCGCATTGCGGATTACCGTATCACCCCGCGCCGTCACGGCCGCCATGATTGCATTTTCCGTAGCGGTTACGCTGGCTTCATCCATCAGGAAATCTGCGCCACGCAAACCTTCGGATTGAAAGGAAAAACCGCGGTCGTACTTAACATCCACGCCCAGCGCGCGCAAGGCAAGGATGTGTGTATCCAATCGCCGGCGGCCGATCACATCTCCGCCGGGGGGTGGGAGCTTGAATTCCTGGATACGCGCGGTCAAAGGTCCCGCCACCAGGATGGAGGCGCGTATACGCCGGCAAACGTCCGGGTTCAGGTCAGCGGGCCGCAGCTCCCGCGCAGTGATGCGCCAGGTCGTGGCATCCAGATCTTCCACCTGCGCGCCAAGACTCTCGATCAG
>JANMSY010000115.1:0-3503 GCA_031389865.1 Anaerolineales bacterium
CGAGGAGGGTGCCTTTCCCGACGAAGCAATCTTACTCCTCAGACGGAAAATTGCTCGAAAATATGAGATTGCTTCGCAAAGAACCCTCGCAATGACGGGTTATGCTGAGGTTAGAATCAAATTCGTGATTTACTGAAATTCGAAAACGCCTGATCGCTGTCAATGCTCCACAAAAGGGGAGCAGTATTCCCCGACGTATCCGATGGTCCCGGTCCAGTATTCAGGCTATACTCAGGTCTGCCAGAGAGTATGCTTATGGTTTCAAAACATATTCCCATGCAGGGCAGATCTTCCATATCCCTGTTGCACCCATCATCGATATTTCCACCTATGAGTTGTTTGTTAAAATGCGAGAAGAAAACAAAAACTATCCAAAATACCGCAGGCAAAATGATTACCTGCTATCCGGGCATCTGAAATGTGACTGCAACCTGACCTGGCGAGCACGTACGGCAACCCATCGCGGCAGCCGCAAGGGGGAATGGGTTGAGCGCAAGACCCCAATTAGTACATATTTCTGTCCACAACCCCATAAGGAACTCAGGTCGCCAGAATGTCCAAAATCTGTGAGTGCCAAACACGCAGAAATGCAGATCTGGGGGAAATTGTATGAGTTCGCCATGAACCCGGATTTCTTGCATGCGCAAGCCAAAGACCTGGTCAAGCAACTCTAGCAAAGGCATGAGCACCTACAAAAGGAACAGCAACAGATTCTTGAAGAACTGGAAAAACAGTTCTTCAAGCGTCAGCAAGTCATCACGAAAGCCCGTAAAAAATGGAGGGAGGATCCTGATTTTGATGAGCAGATGCGTGAACTGTATAAAGTAGAAGAGCGATTGAAGCGTAGGCTGGCAACCATAGAACAAGAAATAGACACCTATGCCAGGTTGGATTGGGAAGAAAAAGTCAAGGATTATGTGATGGACCTTCAGGCAGGGATCGAAGAATTGAACAACGCTGCTCTCCGGACTCCTGATGAGCAACATCGCGACTTTTTGTTAAAAAAACAACTGGTAGATGAACTTGTCGCCGAAGCAATCATTGATGGCAAGCGAGACATTCAGGTGGAGTTTCGAGCCAAAATCATGGATCTGGAAGTGAGGAAACAAATACTGGATTTTCCGAATGATGGTGAAATTGTAGTTCGGCTGTAGAGAATAGCTTCTAAACGTTTAATCCCAATTTAATAGGATAACGCCCTGACAATCCCTCAAAGGAGAACGGATTATCAAGGCGTTTTTCACATCCTGTCTCCATATATAGGGGCAGGATGTGGTATGTATTAAATGTGGTTCAATGTGGGTCGAAACTTATACCCGTATACAATAAGTCCGCGCTCATCACCGTCGTTACGCATCTTGCGGGTAACCATTTCGACGGGCATGCCAATTTGGATGGCAGAGTTGTCCACGTCGGTAAGCTGGGCGGTGATCATGGGTCCTTCATCCAGTTTTACGAGGGCAACCGTATAGGGGGCGTTGCTGTCAAACCCGGTTGGGGCTTCATAAACGGTGGTATACGAGTACACTTCACCTTTTCCGCTGAATGAATACTGTTCCTTGGCTTCGTCGCCGCAGTTCGGGCAGACGTCGCGCGGGGGGAAGATCTTATAATCGCAGTGGGGGCAGACTTCGCCAACCAGCCCATAACGTTGTTTTTTGAGTCTCCAATGTCTTGGTATTTCCATGTTCTATTTCCTTTCTACAAGCCTAATTCTATGCAGGGAAACTCTCAAAGACTCTCAAACTTGATCCTTTCGGAAATGTTAATCAGATGGATCCGCTCCTAAAACGGGAATCAGCGCAGGCGGGATTAATGTTTCTCGAAGCGCACCCGATTCCGGCTTGTCGGGAAGCGGAAGCGGGTTCTTATCCAGTAAATAAAACAGAATATAATCACAGTTTGAGCGAGGCTATCTGCATCAATGAAAATCCTTCTGATCAATCAGTCTTTTGTTTCGCCCGACGAGCCCGGGCATACGCGGCATTTTGAGATGGCCCAGTTCCTGCGTGCACGCGGACATGAGTTGATCATTGTGGGGAGCGATATCAATTATCAGACCGGCCAGGCCACCCGGGAGCGCCGCGGGGTTCTTGAAGATGTGGAGCAGGTCATCGATGGGGTACGGGTCCTGCGCGCGTATGTATATCCATCCCTGCACCGTAGTTATTTCTGGCGTATTGTCTCGTTTTTTAGTTTTATGTTCAGTTCCGTGTGGACCGCCTTGCGCGTCAAGGATATAGACCTGGTGATGGGCACCACGCCGCCGATCTTTCAGGCTGTTTCGGCGTGGTTCGTGGCGCTTGTGCGGCGCAAGCCGTTTTTGCTGGAGGTGCGTGACCTGTGGCCGGAGTTCGGTGTAAGTATGGGGGTTCTCACAAACCCGATCATCATTGCGCTGGCGCGCTGGCTGGAGAATTTTCTGTATGCGCGCGCCTCTCATATTCTGGTGAATTCACCGGCCTATAAAAAATACATGCTGGACAAGGGCGTGCCCAGGAAAAAGGTCACGTTTATCCCGTACGGCACGGACGTGGATATGTTCAACCCAAATGTGGACGGCACGGCCATCCGCAGGAAGCTGGGCGTGGATGATAAGTTTGTGGTCGTGTATGCAGGTGCGCTCGGGCAGGCGAACGATATTTACACGATCCTGCGCGCAGCGGACCGCTTGCGCAATGAGCCGGATATCCGCTTTGTGCTGTTTGGGGATGGCAAGGAACGCGTCCGCATCGAGGAGGAATCGCGCCAACGCGATTTGAACAACGTGATCTTTGCAGGCGTCCATCCCAAAAAGGAAATGCCATCTGTTCTGGCTTCGTCGGATGTGTGCCTTGCGATCCTGCAGGATATTACGATGTTCCGTACCACGTACCCGAACAAGGTCTTTGATTACATGGCGGCAGGACGTGCAACCGTGCTTGTGATTGACGGGGTGATCCGCGAGGTGATCGAGACTTCGAACGGGGGAGTGTTTGTCAAGCCCGGCGATGATGAACTGCTCGCCCAAACTGTCCTGGCGCTTTCGAAAGACCCGCAGCGCGTTCGCCAGATGGGACTCAGCGCGCGTGAATACCTGGTAAAGCATCTCGACCGGCGCGACAAACTCGCTGAGACGTTGCAGTTCCTTCAGAGCCTGGTGAAGGCATGAAGGTTTTTGTTACAGGCGGGACAGGATTCACGGGTTCACGACTTATTCCACTACTATTAAAAAACGGATATCAGATACGTTGTCTCCACCGCCCGACCAGCGACCGCTCACTTCTACTTCGCGACCAGCCCGAAATTGAGTGGGTGGAGGGTGATTTATCTGATATCCAGGCGTTGACCGCTTCAATGCAAGGGATGGACGCGCTCGTCAACATCGCCTCTCTCGGCTTCGGCCACGCGAACTCGATCATCCGCGCCGCAAAAAAAGCAGGCATCCAGCGCGCCATCTTCATCAGTACAACTGCCATCTTCACGCAACTTAACGCCGAAAGCAGGACCGTCCGTGTGGCGGC
>JANMSY010000131.1:0-4709 GCA_031389865.1 Anaerolineales bacterium
CAAAACCTGCTTTACAAGTTTCGCACTCACATTGATGTATGATTGGTTCTGTAATCATGCTTCTATTCCTGTTCACCAAGTATAACCGGTGTGAAGGAAATTATTAATTTATCAACCCTAAGAGACTGTTAATGATGAACCAGCCGACAAAAGCAATCGAGAAATCACGAATGTTCCTGCCGCTTACTGCGCCTGGTCTGGTAAATTTATTCCTGCATCCAGAGCAGAAGGGCATGTCGCCCAAACGCTATCAAGCCCGAGCACCATTAATTCACTCATACAGCACTGCTGTCAAGTACTTTAACCGCACGAAGAAAAAACCACCTCCGCAGTCAAAGCGATTAAGATACTTTTTTGTTTGGATATCGTGTGTATTTACGAGCCAATCTCCTCCCCAAAGATGAGAGCGATGGCCTCACCCAGCAAAGATCACGATCAACAAATGAAGCAGCGCGAACAGACTATTCATCACAATACCAATCACCGCCAGCCACGCCCTCCCCTCCCTGCGGACAAGACTCATCACACCGAGCACAGCCCCTGCCCCCGCTGGCAGAACGAACAGCAGAAAAGTAATCAGCCTTTCCGCGCTCAGTGACAACCACAGCAGAGCAGACTCGAACAGTGTAAGTGAAACCAATAAAACAATGGACACGCCGAACAAGAGCAATGATTTTCCCGCAAGACTAAGTTTCATGTCTTCTCCTTAAATATAAAATCATCCTGGTTATTCACCAGAAAATTTAATTCAATTTGAATTTGAAAGACGGATCACTAATTTATATTATGGCGGCTTTCTTGAAACTCCTTATGATTGATTGGTGAAGACCAACCCAGCAACGAAAACGAAATAGATCGCGAAACAGCAGATGCCAATGACAAAGAGTCCGATCTGCACGTAGCCCATGATAATGCCCGCAGTGGCGAGACCATCGCCGCCAGCCGTGGGCGGAATGGAGCGGATTTCCTTGCGCGCCATATAACCGGTGATAATGGCTACAATTGTGGCAATGACGGGAAATATGGTAAAGCCCAATATTCCCGCCACCAGGCTGACAATTGCCAGTGTGCTGGTGGGTAAAACATTAGTGTTCATATTTTGTGGATCATTCATTTGGTTCATTTATTTTCTCCTTTTTAAATTCTCGATACTTTTCACTAATCATCGCATCCAGCGCGGACATTCCCTCACCAGCACTTGCGTCAGGTGCAAGTGTCGGTCGCAACGCGCCCAACTCCTCTCGCGTTTCAGATTATAACTGCCTCAGCAACGTGAGCCGCGCCAGTAAGATTTAACAAAAACCACACATACGGCTTCATGCAAAAAATTGAGCAACAATATAAGCAAGCATCCCAAAGAGAGCACCCATGTAAATCCAGCGCATATATTTGCGGCCTTCATCAGGCGTTTGACTTTTTAGGAGCTTCACAGTGGAGAAAATGGTAATTACGTCTGCAAAGGAAATGATGACCAGATATGGTTTTCCCAGCCAGCCGAAAAAGTATGGAATAAAACTTATCAGGACCACGAGAAGAAATATGGCACCTGAAATGCGAAGTGAGATATTTTTCCCATGGTTGATCGCAATTGACTTTGAATTTCGCTGCTTATCTCCCTCCATGTCCATTGCATCACCAGCAATTTCCTCTCCCAGATCAATAAGAAAGGCCGTCAAGCTGAAGAACCAGACAACCATATTAAATGGATGTCCAACAGCAAGCCCGCCCAGTATAAAGGTAATTGCAACGGAGGAAGCGACCATTAAATTACCCCATAACCCTTCCTGTTTAAATCGCCAGTTATACAGGATACCCACAGCTCCAAAAACAAGTGAAAGAATCAAAGCCTGGACACTGATCGCAAAAGACGCGGTCAGTCCGATCAGCATGGCAATGGCTGCGAGAAGAAGTGCCTCCGACGGAGAAACTGCTCCCGATGGTAGTGGACGATCTGGTGAGTTGATCCTATCCACTTCAAGGTCAAAATAGTCGTTCGATACGAGAGCGGAACCCGATATGAAAAATCCACATACGAACCCAAGCATGACTTCTCGAATGGGAGGGAAACCGCCAAGGGCCACAATCTCACCGAGGATCACGCAAATCCCAGCGGCAAATGGAAGCTCTGGTCGGAACAACTGAATGATTCCTTTGGTTTTTCTATTCAGTATCGCCATCATAAATTTCCATTGAACGCCCTGTCCAGACGTACCTTCGCCGTGCTTGCCTTGCTTTTCGTTGCGGACTGCAATTCTACCCCTCCAATCTCCCCAAAATGGGGGGCTTTTTTACACCAATTAGTGTATGTATCTCAAAGAACATATCAGACAGATAACTCCCGAAACCTGGCTTCCCTAAATTGGTTTTTATTTGGG
Source organism: Anaerolineales bacterium (assembly GCA_031389865.1). Classification (GTDB taxonomy): domain Bacteria; phylum Chloroflexota; class Anaerolineae; order Anaerolineales; family Villigracilaceae; genus Defluviilinea. Next base: position 2,376 of record JANMSY010000131.1, read on the forward strand.
GAAAGTGTCCGAAGGACGAAGGAGTTCACAACTCTTCCTTAAACGCCTATCCAACACGGATAACATCCCCTTATTGGGCGGCAGCAGCGCCCGAAGGGGACAAGCGCAACCCCTCTCCCGTAGCGGACTGCTGGAATGTTCTGTCCCCGTCTGCCACCGGCAGTGCAAGCTTAGCCCTCCATTTTAAAAGTACGAAAATAAAGGAGAAGCAATAGGCGGACAAGTGGATTTATTTCATCAATACTGCCTGGCTGCGTGCGCGCAGTGCTGAGAGTTTCTGCCGCAATCCGGCCAGGATCGACTCGGCACTGTCGATGCGTTCACGTTCACTGCGGACGTAGCGGGTATAGGGGGCGACGCCATCTTTCAGGCGGGCGAGGACGCTCTCTCTCTCGTTGTTGAATTGGGTGGTCAGAGCGCTGAGCAGTTTTGTGCGCAGAAGGAGCATCTTCTCTTTGAAGTTTTCCTTGACTTGATTGCGTTTGAATGGGATCACGAAAAAGCCCAGAATAGCCAGGGTGCTGGCAGCCAGGACACCGGTGATATCCAGAGTGGAGGAGAGCACAGCAACCGTAACCAGCGCTCCCAAACCCACAGCACCTGCTTCCAACAGAGCGGTCTGGGCCACGGCAGCTTCAACACTTGCGGCCAGTTCGCTGGCTTCCTGGTTGCGGTCATAACTTTCCACAATGGTCTGGACGGTTCTGCCGACGGTGTCGATCAGTTCGCGCCGGCGGGTCTCACGCGGACCGTAGCTTTCGCCGACCATGTGGTCCAGGTTTTGCGCCCGGCGGCGTTGCAGATAGCTCATCACTTGCTGCCATTCGTGCAGGTCTTTCTGCACCAGCCAATCGATCAGGCGCTGGACCTGATCTTCGATCTGCTGCGGGACATCAGCCAGGACCTGCTTTTCGAACTCGGCGCGGACCTTGTCGCCGCGTATCAGGTTCTGAACGTTGGTCAGGCGCATGGTGCTGTCGAAAAAGTCGAGGCCACGCTGTTCGAGGCGGTGCAGGATATTCTCAACTTCTGCCAGTCGTGGAGGAAGTTCGCTGTGCAGTTCACGTTCGTATTCGTTGATGACAGTTTCCAATGAGGCGGCGGTCACTTTGTCTTCATTCAGTTCTTCGGACTGGGCAGACAAGTCCTGTGCGGCCTCCGAGATCAAGTGATCGGCTACGCCCAGTGGGTTATTGAACTTTAGATGCAAGCGGGCCGTATCGTCGAGAGTGGCGCTGATGAACTGCTCCAGATCATCGAGGCGGCTGAGGCTGCGCAGACGGGCATATTGTTCGGGGTCTGATTCGGTTAGAGCGCGCTGTGCCATTTTGGCCGAGACAGGAAACAGCTGGGGTTGATCGCCGAGTATCGTGGCACCATGTTTCAGGATGAAGTCGCTAACTTCCTGCAAGGCAGAGTCGTCTTCAAAGATGTCTACTTTATTCAGAACAAAGACCACTTTCTTTCCCCAAGTCAGGATCCGTTCGAGGAATTGTCGCTCGCTTTCGGTAAGGGGATGATCGGCCGAGGTGATGAACAGCACCAGATCACTGCGGGGAACGAACTCATTCGTCAAGCGCTCGTGCTGGCGGATAATGGCATTTGTACCCGGAGTGTCAACAATGTTTAGTTCTTTCAGGAGCGGCAATGGGTGGGTATAGATCGCGAAGGTTTCGTCGACTACTTGTTCAGTGGCCTGTTCACCCCACTTGACCAGAGTAACACGCGCGGTGGTGGGGGTGCTGCCTTCTGCTAAAACTTTTTGGCCGAGCAGTGCGTTGATCAGTGCACTCTTGCCAGCGTTGAACTCGCCGGCGACGACGATCAGGAAAAGTTCGTCCAGTTGCAGGATGGCTTTTTGCAGGCTATCCAGGGCTTCACGTGGCAGGTCCAACTTGGCAAGGGCGAGTTGCATCCCGGCCAGGGCTTCTTTTTCGTCGCGCAGGAATTGAGCTTGCTGCTCGGTGAGTACAGACTGACGCATGGGATTCTCCTCATTAAAGTTTACACAATGCCACGAGCAATTATACAGCCGACGCGCCTATTCAACACAGACGGCAGCAGCGTCCGCCCAAAAAGCGGGCGCAACTCCTCCCCCGTAGCGGACTGTAATATCATCCCCGTAGGGGACCGTCGCAGCGACACCGTTTGCATGTCACACCTGCACTTGCGCCGGGGGCAAGTGTTGCGAGCGCACTTTGCGACACTTGCGTCGCACTGCGTTCCCTGGCCCCGCCCCGGATTTTGTAATCAAAACACGGGCGGGGTGGTGGGGGTGAGGTGGGCAAACTAATCGGTGTGGGCTGGGTTGGGGAAAAAGTAAATGCCCCCCAA